>JBDHRB010000410.1:0-2893 GCA_039807355.1 Candidatus Competibacteraceae bacterium | reverse complement strand
TCCGCCGCCACGCGCGGCGACGGCACCACCGGCGAGAACGTCACCGCCAACATCCGCACCATCGCGGAAATCCCGCATACATTGCCGCCGGACGCGCCGGAAATCGTCGAGGTGCGCGGCGAGGTCTACATGCGCCGCGACGATTTCTTCGCGCTCCAGAAGCGGCTGGCCGAGACGGGCCAGTCCATCGCCAACCCGCGCAACGGCGCGGCGGGAAGCCTGCGCCAGAAGGACCCGGACGTGACGCGGGCGCGGCCGCTGCGCTTCTTCGCCTATGCCTGGGGCGAGGTGAGCGCGCCGCTGGGCGCCACGCAGTACGAGGTGGTGGAGCGCTTCGGCGCCTGGGGCTTCCCGGTCAACGAGCGCATGGTGCGCTGCCTTTCGGTGGAGGAGATGCTGGCGCACTACCACGCCATCGAGGCCGAGCGCGCCGAGATCCCCTACGACATAGACGGCGTCGTCTACAAGGTGGACCGGCTGGACCTCCAGGAGCGGCTCGGCTTCCGCTCGCGCAGCCCGCGCTGGGCCACCGCGCACAAGTTCCCGGCCGAGAAGGCGATGACGGTGCTGACCGGCATCGACATCCAGGTCGGCCGCACCGGCGCGATGACGCCGGTGGCGCGGCTGGAGCCGGTCACCGTCGGCGGGGTGGTCGTCACCAACGCCACGCTGCACAACGAGGACTACATCAAGGGCATCGGCACGATCCGCGACGGGCGCGACATCCGCGTCGGCGACACCGTCGTCATCCAGCGCGCCGGCGACGTCATCCCGCAGATCCTCGACATCGTGCCAGAGAAGCGGCCGGCGGATGCACAGCCCTATGCCTTCCCCCATGTCTGCCCGGCCTGCGGCAGCCATGCGGTGCGCGAGGAGGGCGAGGCGGTGCGGCGCTGCACCGGCGGGCTGATCTGCCCGGCGCAGGCGGTGGAGCGGCTGCGCCATTTCGTTTCCCGCAACGCCTTCGACATCGAGGGGCTGGGCGAAAAGCAGATCGAGTTCTTCTTCGCCGCCGGGGACGCCTCGCTCGGCGTCCGCTCGCCGGCCGACATCTTCACCCTGAAGGCGCGGCAGTCGAAATCGCTGACCCGGCTGGAGAACGTGGACGGCTTCGGCGAGGTCTCGGTGAAGAAGCTGTTCGCGGCCATCGACGACCGGCGCGAGATCGAGTTCTCGCGCTTCCTCTACGCGCTCGGCATCCGCCATGTCGGCGAGACCAACGCCCGGCGCTTCGCCCGCCATTTCCTGTCCTTCGCGGCCTTCCGCGCCGCGGCCGAAGGCGCGGTCGCGCCGCAGGGCAAGGGCGACCCCGGCAACGGCGGCTGGCAGGAGTTGAACGGCATCAACGGCATCGGCGACGTGGTGGCCGAAGCCGTGGTCGATTTCTTCGCCGAGGCGCACAACCGCGAGGTCGTGGACGCGCTGCTCGGCCAGGTGACGGTGCTGGACGAGGAGCCTGTCGGCGACGTCTCCTCGCCGGTCGCCGGCAAGACGGTGGTGTTCACCGGCGCGCTGGAGAAGATGTCGCGCGACGAGGCCAAGGCGATGGCCGAGAAGCTCGGCGCCAAGGTGGCCGGATCGGTGTCGAAGAAGACCGACCTCGTGGTGGCCGGGCCGGGCGCCGGCTCCAAGCTCAAGCAGGCGACGGAGCTCGGCATCGAGGTTATCGACGAAGACGGCTGGTTTTCGCTGGTCGGCAAGGGCGCCTGACGGCGGGGCCACGGAGGCCAATCATCTGGCTCAAGCGAATTGCTGTGACAAGGCCGGGGCGGTTGCCTAGATACGCGGCCTCCCGAGAGGTGTGCCGATGTCAGCCGAAGCCCTGTCCGAGAAGCCCGCGCCCGGCGATTTGCGGGAAGGGCTGAGGCTCTGCATCCCGGTCGTGGTGGCCTCGGCTCCGTTCGCGCTGCTGTTCGGCGCGCTGGCGGTGGACAACGGCTTTTCCGTGTCCGAAGCCTTCCTGATGAGCGCCACCGTGTTCGGCGGCGCCAGCCAGATGGTCGGAATCGGCCTGTTCGGCCAGCATGTCGCGCCGTGGCTCATCGTGCTGTCGATCTTCGCCGTCAACTTCCGCCATGTGCTCTATTCGGCGGCGATCGGCCGGCATCTGGCGCACTGGCCGCTTGTCCAGCAGGCGCTCGGCTATTTCATCCTGACGGACCCGCAATACGCCATCGCGGAGCGCAGGGCCGAGAGCGGCCGCAGGGTCGGCTTCGCCTTCTACATGGGCGCTGCGCTGCCGGTCTATCTCTCCTGGATCGTGCTGACGGCCGCCGGCGCCTATTTCGGCCGGATGATACCGGACACACGTGCGCTGGGCATCGATTTCCTGCTGCCGATCTACTTCCTCGGCCTGGTGATGGATTTCCGCAAGCGGCCGCTGTGGCTGCCGGTGGTGGCGGCGAGCGCCGTGGCCTCGATCGTCGCCTACAGGACCATCGGCTCGCCCTGGCACGTCACCGTGGGCGCGCTGGCGGGCGTGGCGCTCGCCGTCGCCCTGCCGCCGCACCGCAGCGGCATCAGCACCGACCCGGAGCAGCTGCCGTGAGCGATATCTTCTGGATCACCGTCGCCGGCGCGGTCGCGACCTATCTCACCCGCATCGGCGGGCATCTCGTCATCTCGCGCTTCGAGCGCATCCATCCGCGCGTCGAGGCGGGGCTGAACGCGGTGCCGGCCGCCGTGCTGACGACGCTGGTGGCGCCGGAAATGCTGAATGCCGGCCCGGCCGAATGGGCGGCGGCCGTCGTCGCCGGACTGGTCGCGCTGCGCGGCGGGCTGATGACGATGTTCCTGGCCGGCGCGGCGGTGCTGATGGCGCTGCGTCAATTCATGGGGTGACGCCTAGGGGGTGAGCGGCGCGCAGGCCTTTTCCAGCCAGGCCAGCGTCTCG
>JBDHRB010000409.1:0-2893 GCA_039807355.1 Candidatus Competibacteraceae bacterium | reverse complement strand
ATTTCGCCTCATGCGCCTGCTGATCCTGGGCGGCATCGGCGAAGCGTTGCAACTGGCGCGAGCTTTAGCGCCGCTGCACCGGGTGATTTACAGCGTGGCGGGCAAAGGGCGGGTCGCGGAATTGCCATGCGCGGTGCGCATCGGCGGTTTTGGCGGTATCGAGGGGTTAGCCGTGTTTCTGCGCGAGCAGGGCGTTGAACTGCTGATTGACGCCACTCATCCCTACGCCGCGCAAATCAGCCGCCATGCTGCATTAGCGGCGCAAGCAACCGGGATTCCGCTGTGGGCGTACCGGCGTCCAGCCTGGAAACCGCAACCCGGCGATGATTGGCGTTGCGTCGCTGGCTGGGAGGGCCTCCGGGCGGCGTTGCGGGAATTCCGCCGACCATTCTTCACCATCGGTTTGGAGCCATTGCGCCATGCCGCCGACATTCGGTCAGGACAGCATTGGCTGGTGCGTTGTCTGACGGCGCAACCGCCGACTTCGGCGCATTTCACCTTGATTTGCGCGACCGGGCCGTTTGCCCTGGAGCAGGAACTGGCTTTGTTCAGGGAGTACCGGATTGACGCGCTGGTGGCTAAAAACAGCGGCGGCGCAGCGGTCGAGGCCAAACTGGCGGCGGCGCGGCAGTTAAAGATTCCGGTGGTGATGCTGGAGCGCCCGGCGTTGCCCGGCGCGGATCGGGAATTTGCCGATTGCGCCGCGCTGGTTGAGGCCGCAGGACGATAACTCAGTAATCACTATTGTCGTCGCTCCAGAATCCGGCTTCTCTGAGCAATTTTCGCTCTTCAATCCGCTCCAGCGAATTGAGTTGCAAGAGCTGGATCGTCGTCCGGCCCGCTGGCGTAAAAGAAATCAGCGAACCATCTTCCGCCAGGGCAAAGTGTTCAGTCCAGCGTTGCTGTCGTGGATGAAACAGGGGAGTGATCTGCCCGGTCAGAGGGTCAATCGAAGCCAGGTCGCTGCCTTTGTGCTGATTGCACAGAATACAAGCCAGCGCACAATTGGCCGCATCGGTATGTCCACCATGTTTTTCCGGGATTACATGGTCAACCTGATGAGAATGAAAACTGAACCTTTCCGGTATCCGGCAATATTCGCAGCATCCGCCCGCTCGCTGATAAACCCGGCGACGCAGCGCTGCGGGAATATGGGTGCGGCTCATCGCTTGGTTAAGCGTTGTGCTGCGCGGATTTTTGCTTTGCGAATCAGATGTTCGAGGTACTCAAGGCGTCTCCAGCGCGCCTCTTCCTCCGCATTCAAACCGCTATCCCGGCTTTTCTCCAGCAAATGCTCTATCTCTGCTTGCAAAGCGGGAGATGGGCGCAGCGCTAAAATTTCTTGCGGAGTCGGCAAACAGGCCAAAAACTCCAGAATGTCAGAAAAACCGTTGAATTCAATTGAATTTTCTGCATCCAGTTCGCGCAGACCCAATGTCAAAATATGTGAGAGGTTCTTTGGCGCATTACCAATCCTGACAGCAAGCGCATCAGGGACATCGAAAGTTAATTGCATGGTTCAATGCTCAATAACAGGATTGCCGAGTTGCCGATATTCCTCAGCATGTTCCGCGCTGTACAGATAGGACGGCGGAAAGCCCTGCGGCTGAATGACCCGCCCCACCAAAATCAGCGCAGTGCGGGTGAAGCCCTTGGCCTTGACCTGTTCGGCAATCGTCGCCAACGCGCCGACCACGCCATCCTGATCCGGCCAGGAAATCCGATGCAGCACCGCAACCGGGCAGTCCGCGCCGTAATGCGGGATCAATTCGGCGACGATCTCCGCCAGCTTGTCCACGCTGAGATAAATCGCCAGGGTGGCCCGGTGTTGGGCCAGTTCCGGGAGACTTTCGCCTTCCGGCATCGGCGTTTTCCCGGCATGGCGGGTGAGAATGATGGTCTGGCTGATCTCCGGCAGGGTCAGTTCCCGGCGCAGCATCGCCGCCCCGGCGAACGCGGCGGTGACGCCCGGAATCACCTGGTAGGGAATCCCCAGCGTTTCCAGCTCGCGCATTTGCTCGCCAATCGCCCCGTACAGCGCCGGATCGCCGGTATGCACCCGCGCTACATCCCAGCCTTGCGCATGGGCGGCGCAGATGCGAGCGATGATCTGCGCCAGATTCAAATCTGCCGTGTTGACGATTTCCGCCGTGGGGTTGGCGGTCAGCACCACTTCTTTCGGCACCAGCGAACCGGCATACAGCACCAGCGGACATTCGCGGATCAACCGCTGGCCTTTGACGGTAATCAATTCAGGATCGCCGGGACCGGCGCCGATGAAGTAGACGGTCATTCAAATTTTCCCTGATCGAGCTTTTCCAGCAGTTGCGGGGTGACATCGCCGAAGCGAACCATGCGTTTACCCTGATGATCCTTGAGAAACTCTTCCGCTTCCGCCTGAGTAGCCAGCGGAACCAGCTCATGCCCCATCGGGCCGAGCGTATCCGATCCGATCACATACCAGGCGCTGCGGGCGTCGATCCGGGTGACGTTGTAATAGTCAGTAACGCCCATCGCGGCGATGTCCGCCTCGGCATGACCCGGCGCGTATTTGGACAGGTTCAACAGATACTTGAACAGGTCTTTAGCGCCATCGAAATGGTGGGCGTGACCGTCTTGATAAAGCACGGTCGCGGTCCAGTCGGGATAGAGGGCGACAAACATCCCGCAGACCGGGCAGGTATCTTTAGCGCCCGGCGCGGGAAGTTGCAGACCCTCGCCCCGAACCGGAGCCACTAGGCTGAAGGCCAGCAGCAGCGCCGCCAGCCCGTATCCCCCCTTTGCAAAAGCGGGAGCGGGGGGGGATTTCTTACTTTTCATGTTGACCGGCGGCGGCATGAGCTTTCTTTTCCGCCCGCTTCTTGCGAATCATCATCGTGTCGTTGGCCATGCT
>JBDHRB010000408.1:0-2904 GCA_039807355.1 Candidatus Competibacteraceae bacterium | reverse complement strand
GGATGTCTGAGGAACTGGTGCTGTGGTCTTCGGCGCAATTCGATTTTGTCGAGTTGCCGGATCGGTTCTGCACCGGCTCGTCGATCATGCCGCAGAAAAAAAATCCCGATGTGCCGGAACTGGTGCGCGGCAAGACTGGGCGGGTCAACGGCCATTTAGTCGCCTTGCTAACGCTGATGAAGAGCCAGCCGCTGGCCTATAACAAAGACAATCAGGAAGATAAGGAACCGCTATTCGATACGGTGGACACGGTGCAGGGTTGTTTGCGGGCGTTCGCCGACCTGGTTCCGGCGTTGCGCCCGAAACGCGAGCGGATGCTGGAATCGGCCCGGCGCGGTTTCGCCACCGCCACCGACCTGGCCGATTATCTGGTGCGCAAGGGCCTGCCGTTCCGCGACGCCCATGAGGTGGTGGGCAAGGCGGTGCGGTTAGGAGTAGAGACCGGGCGGGATTTGGCGGAGATGACGCTGGCGGAATTGCGGCAATTTTCCCCATTGCTTGAAGACGATGTGTTTACCGTGCTGACCCTGGAAGGTTCAGTTGCGGCCCGCAATGGATGGGGCGGCACCGCGCCGAACCGGGTGCGCGAGGCGGCGGCGGCGGCGCAGGCTTGGGTCGCGCAGTAGGGCAGTTGATAAAAGTGAAATATTTTTCGGTATGCTCGAAACTACGCTGCACAACGCAGTTCCCCTCCCACTTGATGGCTTTCCAAGACCCTGAATGAGCGCCTTGCTCCTGCGCCGCCCCGGTGCCGCCAGCCTGAAACGCCAGTTTTTGGCGCTGATCGTTGCGATCTATCTGGTTACCGGCGCGGCGGCGCTGGGGGTATTCCTGCTGGTCATGGACAACATCACCCGCCAGTTGGGCGAAGAGTTCGCCGAACAATACGCCTTGCGCCAAAGGGATCGGCTCATCGCGCCGATTCAGCGCGAACTGGCCCTGGCGTTGAAGCTAACCGATTCGCCGTTGCTCAAACGCTGGGTTCAAGACGAAGACAATCCCGATCTGCGCGTCGCCGCCCTGGCGGAACTGGACAGTTACCGCCGCCATTTCGCTGATCGCAGCTACTTCATCGTTCCCGCCGCCTCCAGACACTTTTACTTCAACGACGCCGCCAACGCCTATCAGGGCCGGGAGCAGGGGCATACCCTCGATGCGCATTTGCCTACCGATTCCTGGTACTTCGCCACCATGGCCCAGGACGCGGATTTCAACCTGAACGTGAATTACGACACGCCGCTGGACATCTACAAGCTCTGGTTCAATATCGTGATCCGTGAGGGCGATAAGAAACTGGGCGTCGGCGGCACCGGGCTGGAGCTGGATCGCTTCATCAAAATCGCCCTCAGTGAAGATCGTCCCGGCGTGCGCACCCTGTTGCTGGATGAAGGAGGGGCGATCAAGGCCTATCACCAGCGTGCTTACATTGACTTCAACACGGTGGCCAAGGACGACTCAACAGAACGCAGCACCCTGTATCGGCTGTTGGCGACTCCGGCGGAACAAGCCGCGCTGCGCGAACGTCTGCGCCGCTTGAGCGCCGGCCAGTCCTCGGTTGAGAGGTTGGCGCTGACCGTGGACGGTCAACCCTATCTGGCCGCCATCGCTTATCTCAACGACATCCGCTGGTTCACCGTGGCGCTGGTCGATATCGCCAGCGTCTACAGTTCCCGACAATTCGCCCCATTGGCCTTGCTGTTGGCGCTGTCGATGCTGGCGCTGGCGGTCGCCATGACGCTGTTGCTCAACCGATTGGTGCTGAACCCGCTGGCCCGTTTGCATCAGTCTGCCCAAGCCATCGCCGCCGGCGATTATCAGCAGCAGGCGACGGTCGCCGCGCACAACGAAATCGGCGATCTGACTCTGGCCTTCAATCAAATGGCCCGCACCGTCCGCCAGCACACCGGACATCTGGAACAACTGGTCGATCAACGCACCCTGGCGCTGCGTCAGGCCCATGAGCAACTGGCTGACGCGCACCGGCAACTGATGGACAGCATTGAGTACGCGCAACTGATCCAGCAGTCCTTGTTGCCCTGCCCGGAGCCGCTGGCGCGGGCCTTGGGCGAACATTTCGTCATCTGGAAACCGCGCAACGTGGTCGGCGGGGATTTCTACTATGTCCGCGAAGACGCCCGAGGCTGTTTGCTGTTGCTCGCCGATTGCACCGGCCACGGCGTCCCCGGCGCGCTGATGACCATGGCGGTCAGCGCGGTCCTGCACTACATCGCCGGCGAGTTGGGCATCGCCGACCCGGCCCGGCTGTTGCAGGCGCTCAACCAGCGGTTGCGTGACGCCTTGCATCAATATGAGGCTGGCGAAGGCGGCGAGAACGGCCTGGACGCTGCGGTTTGCTGGCAGGCGAGCGGGGAACGGACTTTGTTCTTCGCTGGCGCTCGTCTCGATCTTTATTACCGTGATCCGGGCGGCGAAACCCGGCGGGTGCGCGGCGACGCCTGCGACATTGGCTATCGCCGTTCTGATCCGCAAACCCAATTCACCAATCACCAGATCGAATTGCCGCCGGGGCGCACCTGTTATCTGACCAGCGACGGGCTGCTCGATCAGGCCGGCGGAGCGAAAGGCCATGGTTTCGGGCGACGGCGCTTTCAGCAGGTTTTGCAGGATTGCGGCGACCAGCCGCTGGCGGTGCAACGCGAAAGCCTGGAGCGGGCGCTGGCGGAATGGCAGGGCGACCGACCGCAACGCGACGACATGACCGTGATCGGATTTCGGCCAGGGTAACCGGTCTTCTTTAATCTGCTGATTGAGGCTGATAGAGCCATCCGATCTGAGTGGTGGAAATGAACAAAATCCCCCCGCTGCTTAACGCAGCTCCCCCCTTTGAAAAAGGGGGGTCAGGGGGGATTTCGTCATTGGATGGAAACCACAACTCGTCGAGGA
>JBDHRB010000407.1:0-2905 GCA_039807355.1 Candidatus Competibacteraceae bacterium | reverse complement strand
CCGCTTTTCAGATTGAGAAACCCCTGATCCTCGGCGACCCGCACCCGCACCGAGCAACGGGCGTCGCTGGTCAAATAGCCTTGCCGCAGCCGCGCCGAGCGTTCGACCTGAGCGCGCCAGCGCTGATCGCGGAGAAGAAATTTATGTTCGATTTCCGTAGCCATGGCTGTTGTCCGTTATATCAATGAGCTTGCGCCGCCGCCTGACGCCGGCGTTTGGTCGCCCGCAGGTTCAGCGCCTCGACCGCCACTGAAAAGGCAATGGCGAAGTAGAGATAGCCCTTGGGAATGTGGAAACCCAGGCCATCGGCGATCAGCGCCACGCCGACCAGAATTAAAAAGCTCAAGGCCAGCACTTTCACCGAAACGTGGGTGTTGATGAACTGACTGAGCGGTTCGGCGGCGAACATCATGATGCCGACTGCGATAATGATGGCGGCGGCCATCACCGACAGATGCTGGGCCATACCCACTGCGGTAATCACGCTGTCCAGGGAAAATACGATGTCCAGAACCATGATCTGCACCACCACTGCGGCAAAGCTGGCGGCCTTGGCCTGGCGCATTTCCTCCTCGACGCCATCGACGGTGGCGTGAATCTCGGTGGTGCCTTTGGCCAGCAGAAATAGTCCGCCACTGAGCAGAATCAGGTCGCGGATCGACACCGGATGTTCAAAAACGCTGAACAGCGGCGTGGTCGCCTTGGCCAGCCAGAACACGCTGGCCAGCAGCAACAGGCGCGTAATCACCGCCAGCGCCAGACCGGTGCGCCGCGCCGCACGCTGCTGATGGGCGGGCAACTGATTGGACAGAATGGCGATGAACAGCAGATTGTCGATGCCAAGAACAATCTCCAGCGCGGTCAGGGTGATCAAGCTGGCCCAGACGTGCGGGTCAAGCAGAAAATCCATGAAAGGGTCTCCTGGAAAAGGCGGGATGGGCAATCACCGCCAAAGCATAGCAGCCGGCGAATGGTTCGCTTCCTTCACTGCGCTCCGGGAAAGCCAGCCTGCCGCCAGGCTTCGTAAACGACAATGGCGACGGCATTGGACAGATTCAGGCTGCGCCCGGCGGTGCGCATCGGGATGCGCAGGCGGTATTCTTCCGCAAGAGTATTGAGAAGGTCGGCGGGTAATCCACGGGTTTCCGGGCCGAACAGCAAAGCATCACCCGGTTGATAAGCGACGGTGTGATAAGCCCGCTGACTTCGCGTGGTGAATGCGAACAGACGCGGCGGGCGCAATTCCGCCAGACAGTCCGCCAGATTGGGGTAATCGCGCACCTGCGCCCATTCGTGATAATCCAGGCCGGCCCGGCGCAACTGGCGATCCGTCAACTGAAAACCGAGCGGGCGAATCAGATGCAGGCTGGCTCCGGTGTTGGCGCACAGGCGGATGATGTTGCCGGTGTTGGGCGGAATTTCCGGCTCGAACAGGATGACGGCGAACATGGCGCGGGTTCAATCCATGCCCAGTTCCTTGATTTTCCGCGTCAGAGTGTTGCGCCCCCAGCCCAACAGCCGGGCGGCGTCCTGGCGGTGGCCGCCGGTCTGCTCCAGCGCCGCTCGGATCATCACCCGCTCGAAACTGGGCAAGGCGGTGTCCAGCAGCTTCTGCTCGCCCCGCGCCAGATTCTGGCTGGCCCAGAGGCGCAGCGCAGTTTCCCAGTCCGAGCCGCTGCTGGCGCTGGTCGAGGTGCGCTCGCGCAGTTCCGCCGGCAGATCGTCCAGATGGATTTCCCGCCCGGAGGCCATCACCGTCAGCCAGCGGCACAGGTTTTCCAGTTGCCGGACATTGCCCGGCCAATCCAGCCGGCTGAGATGGTTTTCGGTTTCCGGGCGCAACAGTTTTGACTCCACGCCCAATTCTCGCGCCGCCTGGGCGAGAAAATACCGGGTCAGCAGCGGAATATCTTCCCGGCGCCGGTTCAGCGACGGCAGTTGAATACGGATCACGTTCAGGCGGTGAAACAGGTCTTCACGAAATAACCCGTCGCGCACCCGCTGCTCCAAGGTTTGGTGGGTGGCGGCAATCACCCGCACATCAACCCGGGTCGGAGTATGGCCGCCCACCCGATAAAATTCGCCCTCGGCCAGCACCCGCAGCAACCGGGTTTGCAATTCCGCCGGCATGTCGCCGATTTCGTCGAGAAACAGCGTGCCGCCGTTGGCCTGTTCAAAGCGGCCCTGGCGAGCGGCTTGCGCTCCGGTAAACGCGCCGCGTTCATGGCCGAACAGTTCCGATTCCAGCAAGTCGCGGGGAATCGCTGCGGTGTTAATGGCGATAAAGGGTTTTTCCGCACGGGGACTATGCCGGTGCAGGGCGCGGGCCACCAGTTCCTTGCCGGTTCCCGATTCGCCGGTAATCAGCACGGTGATATTGGAGCGCGACAGCCGGCCAATAGCGCGAAAGACTTCCTGCATGGCTGGCGCTTCGCCGATGATTTCCGGCAAAGGTTCAGCGGGTTCCTCCAGCTCCGCCTGCTGGCGATGGGTGTGGCAGGCGCGCTGCACCAGGGCCACCGCTTCATCGACATCGAACGGTTTGGGCAAATATTCAAACGCCCCGCCCTGATAGGCGGATACCGCGCTGTCCAGGTCGGAATGGGCGGTCATGATAATCACCGGCAGTTCCGGCAAGCGCTCGCGCAACCGGGCCAACAGCTCCAGACCGCTCATACCCGGCATACGGATGTCGGCGATCACCGCATCCGGCTTGCCCTGGCGCAGCGCATCAATGACGCCGAGCGCACTGTCGAACACGGTAACCGTTAACCCATCGCGCTGGAGGGCTTTTTCCAGCACCCAGCGAATGGCGTGATCGTCATCAATCACCCAAATCTGTTGTTTGCGACTCATTCAATGCGATCCAGGGGCAGCAACAGGGTAAAAACGGTTTCGCCAGGAC
>JBDHRB010000406.1:0-2916 GCA_039807355.1 Candidatus Competibacteraceae bacterium | reverse complement strand
GGCGCGGGCAATTTCTCGTCGAGCATGGCCAATATCAGCTTCTTCTATCCGCAGCGGATGCAGGGCACCGCGCTGGGTTTAAATGCTGGCGTCGGCAATCTGGGCGTCGGCCTGGCGCAGTTGATTACCCCGATTGCGGTTTATGGCGGGGCGCTGCTGATTCTCGGCGGCGAGGCGCAAACCCTGCATGACGAGACCGGCGCGACTACGCAAATCTGGTTGCAAAACGCCGGGTTTATCTGGGTGCCGTTCATTCTCGCCGCCGCCATTGCCGCCTACTTCGGCATGGACAACATCGCCACGGTCAAGGCCGGCTTCGCCGAGCAGGTGGCGATCATGAAACACAAGCATCAATGGCTGATGAGCTGGCTGTACACCGGCACCTTTGGCTCGTTCATCGGTTTGGCCGCCAGTTTCCCGATGCTGGTCAACAGCGCATTTCCGACAGTGGACGCCTTCAAATTCGCCTTCATCGGTCCGTTGCTGGCGGCGCTGGTGCGACCGATGGGCGGCTGGCTGGCGGATCGGCAAGGCGGGGCGATGATCACCTTCTGGAGTTTTCTGGTGATGGCCGGGGCGATGCTGGCGGCGATTCCGTTCCTGCCCGGCGCAGACGGCGGCGGCAGCGTGGTCGGCTTCGTGTTGATGTTCCTGATCCTGTTCCTGGCGGCGGGCATCGGCAACGGCTCGACCTTCCGCATGATCCCGACCATTTTCCGCACCCTGCGCGAACGCCAGGTTGCAGGCCAAGGCGAAGCGGCGTTGGAACAGGCGCGACGCCAGGGGATTACCGAGGCCGCCGCAACGCTGGGCTTTAGTTCAGCGGTCGCGGCTTTCGGCGGATTTTTCATCCCCATCGCCTACGGCGCGTCCATCGAACTGACCGGCGGATTTCAGGGCGCGTTGCTCTTCTTCGGCCTGTTCTACCTGAGCTGCCTGTGGATCACCTGGCAATGGTATTCGCGCAAGGAGGCTGAGGCGCCTTGCTGAAATCTCCCTAATCCCCCCTTTGCCAAAGGGGGTGGCGAGGCCGGGGGAGTCACCGAATCCAAGAAAATTCCCTTTCCGCGACCGGAGCATCTATTCAAATGAGCGAACATAATCCCCGCACCTGGTTGAGTACCTGGACCCCGGAAGACCCAACCTTCTGGGAAAACACCGGCAAGAGTCTGGCCTGGAAAACCCTGACGATTACCACCCTGAACCTGATGATGGCCTTTATCGTCTGGTTCATGGTCAGCGCCCTGGTGGTGCGCCTGCCCAATATCGGCTTTACCCTGACGCCCAACCAATTATTCTGGCTGGCGGCGATGCCGGGACTGGCGGCGGGCATTTTGCGCGCCGTGCATACTTTTCTGATCCCGCTGTACGGCACCCGCCATGTCGTCACCTTCTCTACGTTGTCGCTGCTGATTCCGCTGCTCGGCTGGTTCTACGCCATTCAAGACCCGACCACGCCTTACTGGGTGTTGTTACTGCTGTCGTTTCTAGCCGGACTGGGCGGCGGCAATTTCAGTTCCTTCATGCCCTCGACCAGCCTGTTTTTCCCCAAGCGCCTGCAAGGCACGGCGCTGGCGATTCAGGCCGGCATCGGCAATTTCGGCGTCAGCGTGGTGCAGTTCGTCACACCGTGGATCATCGGTTTTGCCCTGTTCGGCACATTGGCCGGCGCCGAGCAAACCTTCACGCCTTCCATACCGGGGGCGGCCAGCAAGCCGATGTGGCTGCAAAACGCCGCACTGATTTATGTGCCGTTTATCGTGGTTTTCGCCATTGCCGCCTGGGCCATGCTCAAATCAGTGCCGGTGCGCGCCAATTTCCGCGAGCAACTCGACATTTTCCATTTCAGCAACCTGCACGGTTTCTGGATGACATCGCTGTACATCATGACCTTCGGCTCCTTCTCCGGCTTCGCCGCCACCTTCCCGCTGATGATCAAGCAGATGTACACGGTGCTGCCGGGCGGCCCTGATCCGCTGACCTATGCCTTTCTTGGGCCTCTGGTCGGCGCGGCGGCCCGGGTGATCGCCGGCCCGATTTCCGACAAATTGGGCGGAGCGATTGTCACGCATTGGTCGGCGATTGGCCTGCTGGCCTGCACGATTGGCGTCACGTTCTACACCCACCCCACCTCGATAGCGGACTTCCCGTTATTTGTCGGGCTGATGCTGGGCGTGTTTTTCTTCAGCGGCGTCGGCAACGCCAGCACCTTCAAGCAGATGCCGATGATTTTCGAGCCGCGCCAAGCCGGCGGCATCATCGGCTGGACTTCGGCCATGGCCTCATTCGGCCCGTTCATTTTCGGTATGTTGATCGGCTGGTCGTTCGCTGCGACCGGTTCACCCAACGCCTTTTTCTACGGCGTAGCGGTTTTCTACCTGTTCAATATCGCCATCAACTGGTGGTTTTACGCCCGCAGTGGGGCGGAGAAACCGTGCTGAATGACAGTGAGTTGTGAGTCGTGAATGGCGAGTCGTGATAGTGAAATAACCATCGCCGCTTGCCGCTAAAACAGAGGTTAATTATCATGAGTCATTTTCTCGACCGGCTGAATTTCTTCAAGAAAGTCACCGATACCTTTTCCGGCGATCATGGCGTCGTCACTAATGAGGATCGGGGCTGGGAGGACGCCTACCGCGCCCGCTGGCAACACGACAAGATCGTGCGCTCGACCCACGGGGTGAACTGCACCGGCTCCTGTAGCTGGAAGATCTACGTCAAGAACGGTCTGGTCACCTGGGAAACCCAGCAGACCGACTATCCGCGCACCCGCGATGACTTGCCCAATCATGAGCCGCGTGGCTGTCAGCGCGGCGCGTCGTATAGCTGGTATCTGTACAGCGCCAACCGGGTGAAATATCCGATGGTGCGCGGGCGATTGATGAAGCTGTGGCGGGAAGCATTGACCGCGCATAA
>JBDHRB010000405.1:0-2935 GCA_039807355.1 Candidatus Competibacteraceae bacterium | reverse complement strand
GCCAAGTTGTTGCGCTCCTGGGGCTACGAGGTGGCCGAAGGCGTCGGCAAGACCGGCGTGGTGGCCCGTCTGAAAGCGGGTGACGGCAAGAAATCCATCGGTTTGCGCGCCGACATGGATGCTCTGCCCGTACCGGAAATGGCGGAAAGCGATTACAAGAGCATGGTCCCAGGCAAGTCGCACGCCTGCGGTCACGACGGCCACAGCGCCATGCTGCTGGGGGCCGCTCAACATCTGGCCAAAACCCGCAACTTCAACGGCACCGTCAATCTGATCTTTCAGCCCGCCGAGGAAATCATGGGCGGGGCTCCGGCCATGATCAACGACGGCCTGTTCGAGCGCTTCCCGATGGACGCCGTGTTCGGCATGCACAACATGCCCACTCTCGAACTGGGCAAGCTTTACTTCACCCCCGGCCCGGTGATGGCGGCGGTGGACAACTGGGAAATCGTCCTCACCGGCGTGGGCAGTCACGGCTCCATGCCGGAAAAGAGCGTCGATCCAGTGGTGGCGGGCGCCGCGCTGGTGATGTCGCTGCAGACCATCGTATCGCGCAACGTGGCGCCCAAGGACGCGGCGGTGGTTTCCGTCGGAGCGTTCCTGGCGGGGGACGCCGGCAACGTCATCCCGCAAACCGCCACCCTGCGCCTGAGCACTCGCACCAGCAAACCGGAAACGCGCAAGATGGTCTTGGAGAAGATCAAGGCCATTACCGCCGCCACGGCCGCCGCCTACGGCGTCAGCTACCAAATCAGCGAAGGCCCGCCGGGCGCCATTTTGATCAACGACCCCGAACAGACGGCGATTTGCGCCGAGGTGGCGAAAAACCTGCTGGGAGAGGATCGGGTGAGCACCGAGGGACCGACCTTCATGGGCAGCGAGGATTTCGCCTTCTACGCCCAGCAAAAGCCGGCCACCTACTGCTTCATCGGCAACGGCGACACCCCCATGGTGCATCATCCCATGTATCGGTTCGACGACCGCAACCTGCCGGTTGGCGCGGCCTATTGGGTGGCCGTGACCGAGCATTACCTGCGATAGCGATACGCGGGTAACCCGGTTCGCGCGCAGTGGAACGCTGAACAGCCTATCGAGAATACGCCTAATGTACGCCGTTCGCCGCTGGTCGGTCCGCCACGCCCGAGGGCTGGAGTGGGCGTACCGTTGGTTCGAGCGGACGGTGAGCGCGCTCGATCCGGTGTGGCGGCGCATCGGGTACGCGCGTCTGGAAAAACCGGTGGCTGGCGTCGAACGGACCATCAAGGGTTTTCTGTTCGATTGTCAGATGTGCGGGCAATGCGTGCTGGGTTCCACCGGCATGTCCTGCCCGATGAATTGCCCGAAGACCTTGCGCAATGGACCGTGCGGGGGCGTGCGGGTCGACGGATGCTGCGAGGTCAAGCCGGAGATGCGGTGCGTGTGGGTCGAAGCCTTCGCCGGCAGCGCCCGGATATGCGGCGGCCAAGCCCGCTTGCGGACGGTGCAAGCGTCGGTGGACTGGCGCTTGCGAGGGCGCTCGGCCTGGCTGGCCCAGGCGCGGGAGCTGGCGAGGGAACCCGAATGAACCTGAACTTCGACGATATTCCGGACGATCCCAGCCTGCCGATGCCGATCCTGCCGGGCCACGTCTCGGCGGGCCGGTTGGAGCGGGTGTTGCGCGCCGGCGCGTTCGCCGTCACCAGCGAGATGGACCCGCCCGATTCGGCCAACCCTGAAGAGGTTTTCGCTCGCGCCCGCATCTTCGACGGCTACGTGGACGCCATCAACGCCACCGACGGCGCCGGCGCTCACTGTCACATGTCCAGCGTGGCGGTCTCGGCGTTGCTGATCCGCGCCGGTTACGCGCCGATCATGCAGATCGCTTGCCGGGACAAGAACCGCATCGCGATCCAGGGCGACATTCTCGGTGGTGCGGCGATGGGCGTGTGCAACATGCTGTGCCTGACTGGCGATGGGGTGCAGGCGGGCGACCATCCCCAGGCCAAACCGGTGTTCGACCTGGATTGCATGTCGCTACTGGAGATCGCGCGGATGCTGCGCGACGAACACCGCTTTCAGAGCGGTCGCAAGATCACGTCCCCCCCGCGGGTATTCTTTGGAGCGGTCGAAAATCCGCTGGCCGTGCCGCGCGAGTGGCGGCCTCATCGCCTGGCCAAGAAAGTGGCGGCCGGCGCTGAGTTCATCCAGACCCAATACTGTTTTGAAATCCCGCCGCTGCGGGAATT
Organism: Candidatus Competibacteraceae bacterium; assembly: GCA_039807355.1. Classification (GTDB taxonomy): domain Bacteria; phylum Pseudomonadota; class Gammaproteobacteria; order Competibacterales; family Competibacteraceae; genus UBA2383. The sequence goes on along the minus strand of JBDHRB010000405.1, from coordinate 710 downwards.
CATGAACAGGGTGGAAGATCTGGGGCTGCTCGACAAGGTGTTCATTTTGATTGGCGTCGGCCCGCTGCGGTCCGCCAAATCCGCTCTTTGGATGCGGTCGCACGTGCCTGGCGTTCACATCCCGGACGCCGTGATCCAGCGGCTGGCCGGCGCGGAGGATCAGCAAGCCGAAGGGCGAAAACTGTGCGTGGAATTGATTCAGGAGATCCGCGAGATCAAGGGCGTCAGCGGCGTCCATGTGATGGCCTACTACCAGCAGGAAGCGGTGGCCGAAGTGATCGAACGGTCGGGCGTGCTGCAAGGACGGGTGCCCTGGTATCCGGGAATCAGAACCCAAAGGCAGCCAAAATGAGTGAAAATCCCTGCGTGCGAACGGCGGCTTCGCAAGACGCCGCATTCGTACCCCGCACAGGACTGGCGGCGGGACCGGCGCGGCACCCAGCGCGTGCACCGACGCCCGGCTCTGTCACGATTTCCCTTCAACCCTAAAGCGAAAACTCAATCCTTGAGGAGAACCCTGTCATGAGTCAGATCAAATTCACCGAAACCCACGAATGGCTGCGCATCGAAGACGACGGCACTGGGGTTATCGGTATCACCGATTATGCCCAAAAGATGCTGGGCGATCTGGTGTTTGTCGGCCTGCCCGAAGTCGGCCAGGAGCTAGCGCAAGGCGGTGAAGGGGCCACCATCGAGTCGGTCAAGGCCGC
>JBDHRB010000404.1:0-2944 GCA_039807355.1 Candidatus Competibacteraceae bacterium | reverse complement strand
CGTCTTTCTCGCGGATGACCAGCGCCTTGAAATCCTCGACCGAGCGCAGATCGGTGTTCGCGGTCAGATTGACCTCGATCATCGCGCCCTTGGTGCGGCCCGGCGCGGCCAGATAGTTATTGGCGGCCAGGGCCTGACGCACCTGCACCGGACTGATATTCAACGCCGCCATCCGCTCCGGTTTCAGCCAGATGCGCATGGCGAAGGTGCGAGCGCCGAGAATTTCGGCGCGTTGTACGCCTTCCAGCGCCGATAAACGCGGCTGCACGGCCCGGGTCAAATAGTCGGTGATTTCGTTCTGTTCCAGCACGTCCGAGGAAAAGCTCAAGTAGGCTGAGGCGAACTCGCTGTCCGCCGACTCGATATTGATGACCGGTACTTCAGCTTCCGGCGGCAGGTCGCCGCGCACCTGATCGACCTTGGAGCTGATTTCCGCCAGCGCCTTGGTCGGGTCGTAATTGAGTTTGAGCCGGGCGCGGATGGTGGACAGGCCCTGGGCACTTTGCGATTCCATGTAGTCGATGCCATCCGCCGCCGCGATAGCCCGTTCCAGCGGGGTGGTGATGAAGCCGCGCACCAGCTCGGCGCTAGCCCCGATGTAGGTGGTGGTAACGGTGACGCTGGCGTTGTCGCTGCGCGGATATTGCCGGACATTCAGGGTGAAAATCGCCTGGGCGCCGGCGATGATGATCAGCAGGTTGACGACAATGGCCAGCACCGGGCGGGTGATGAACAGATCGGTGAACGATTTCATCGGAATCCGCTTCCTTACGAATTGGCCGGTCTGGGCGCGAGCTGGAAGTCGGGAGCCAGTTTATTGTCCACGACCACGCTCATACCGTTGCGCAGCTTGAAGACCCCGGTAGTGACGATGGTTTGGCCGGCTTCGAGGCCGGAAGTCACCACCACGAAATCGCCCCGGGTCCGGCCCAGATGGACAAAGCGTTGGTTAAGGACTTTGCCGACTGCGCCGGTTTTCTCATCCTTTTTCTCTTCCACCACGAACACCGAATCGCCATAGGGCGCGTACAGCACGGCAGTGGCGGGAATCATCAGCACCGGTTCGGTGTCCGGCAACTCGGCGGCGACCGTGACAAACATGCCGGGGCGCAGCAGCGCTTGCGGATTCGCCAGAGTAGCGCGTAGCCGGACATTGCGCGTCGCCAACTCGACTTCGGGATTGATGGCGCTCAATTCCCCGCTGAATGTTTGTCCGGGAAAGGCGTCGCTGACCACCCGCACGGTCATGCCGACCTTGAGTTGCGCCAGGCGCTGTTGCGGCAGGGCGAAGTCCACATACACCGGATCGAGCGATTGCAGCGAGACGATGGGATCGCCGGCGTTGAGAAACTGGCCGATGTTGATCTGGCGGATGCCGGCGCGTCCGGCGAAAGGCGCATGGAGAGTCTTTTTAGCGATGACGGCGCGGTAGTTGTCGATTTGCGCCTCGGCCTGTTTAGCTTGCGCATTGGCGGCGTCGAGATCAGCCTGGGACATCATGTTTTTGGGGCGCAGTTCACGGGCGCGGGCCAGATTAGCACGGGCCAATTCCGCGCTGGCTTCGGCGGCGCGGAGCTGCGCTTGCTCGACTTCGAGATCAAACTCCACCAGCAACTGCTTTTCACGCACCTTTTCCCCGGATTCGAAGGCGATACGCCGCACCGTGCCAGCTTCTTCGGCGCTGAGAGTGACGCCCTGCACCGCGACCACCGAGCCAATGGCGTTCAGGGTCGGTTGCCAACGATCCTGCTGAACCGTGCTGGTGGTCACCGTTTCCGGCGGCGGCGCAAAGCTGGCGCCGGCAGCAATCAGGGTTTTGAATTGCAGCAGCTTGACGCCGGCCAAAACGCCGATCAGCAGCAACAGGCCAGCAAGCGTAAAGAGGATTTTTTTAGCCATGATTCAGGAGTGAGGTGCGGCGCGGGAGGCAAGCGCACAGTCTAGCCGGAATCCGACGAAACGGATATTGGAGTGCGCCGTCCCGGCCAGCGCCGCGCCTGGAACCGCGCCAATCGGGCTATAATGCCGCGCCTGATCTTCCGATTTCCTGCTTCTCCGTCCCGGAGCCTATGCCATGTCCCGCTTTATTCAGATGATTCCCGGCCAGTTTCCCGGCGCTCGCCCGCGCCGTTTGCGCCATGACGAATTTTCCCGCCGTCTGGTGCGGGAAACCGTGTTGACGCCGGCGGATTTGATTCAACCGGTGTTCGTCATCGAAGGCGAGAAGCGCCGCGAGCCGGTGGCGTCGATGCCCGGCATTGACCGACTGTCGATTGATGAATTGCTGCGTGAAGCGGAAACATGGGTTGCGCTGGGCGTTCCGGCCATTGCCTTGTTCCCGGTCACGCCGCCGGAAGCGAAATCGCTGGACGCCGCCGAAGCCTATAACCCCGACGGTCTGGCGCAACGGGCGGTGCGGGCGCTCAAGGCGGCTATTCCTGAATTGGGCGTGATTACCGACGTGGCGCTCGACCCATTCACCACTCACGGCCAGGATGGTCTGATCGACGAAGCCGGCTATGTGCTGAACGAGGAGACGGTAGCGGTGCTGGTTCGGCAAGCTTTGTCCCATGCGGAAGCTGGCGCGGACATCGTAGCGCCCTCGGACATGATGGATGGGCGGATCGCCGCGATCCGCGAGGCGCTGGAATCCCATGATTTCATCCACACCCGGATTCTCGCCTATTCCGCCAAATACGCTTCCAGCTTCTATGGCCCGTTCCGCGACGCGGTGGGTTCCGCCGGGGCGCTGGGCAAGGGCAATAAATACAGCTATCAAATGGACCCGGCGAACAGTGACGAGGCGTTGCGCGAAGTGGCGATGGATTTGGAGGAGGGCGCGGATCTGGTGATGATCAAGCCGGGGCTGCCCTATCTGGACATCGTGCGCCGGGTCAAGGATCAGTTCGCCGCGCCGACCTTCGTGTATCAGGTCAGCGGCGAG
>JBDHRB010000403.1:0-2950 GCA_039807355.1 Candidatus Competibacteraceae bacterium | reverse complement strand
CGATAGCTGTTGCGGTAGGTCTGACGTTCCGAGTTCCGCTCGTGTCGCTCCGCCCCGATCCGGTTGGCCACTTCAAACTCCAGCAGTTGGCCTAAAATCCGTTCCATCAATCCCCCCAAAGAATCTTCGCCGCCGTGTTGTTCCAGCCCCCGCTGAAATGCCATGCTGTCGTCGGTCATCGGGTGCTCCTCACAGTGAAGTTGAATCTCGCAACCTCAACCTTACCGGAGCTCTCAGTGACCACCCATCCCCTCGATTTACACCACCTCCGTGGACTCTACCAAGCTGGGGTGGCCTTACTCACCGCCAGAGGTTACCGGGTGCGCAAGATTCTCGATAGCGTCAGCGAATGGCAAGCCGCCGGGCTTCCGGTCGAAGGACCCGGAGCATCCACGCCATGAAAGGCCGGGAAAGCGGCATGCCGGACGAGGCCTACTGGGAGACCTTCTTTGCTGCCGATGAAGCCATCGCCCTCTTGTTCGGCCCAACGGCCATTCGCGGAGACTGCATCGAGTTCGGCTGCGGATACGGCACGTTTACGGTGCCCGCGGCCCGACGCACAACGGGACTCGTGACCGCCCTGGATATTGAACCGGCAATGGTCGAGTGCGTGCGCCAGAAGGCTGAGACCTTCAAGCTGCCCAACATTCGGGCCGAGGTGCGGGATTTCGTCGGATACGGAACAGGCGTCAAGGATCGCTCGCAGGTGCATGCCATGATCTTCAATCTGCTGCACCTGGAACAGCCCGTGACCTTGTTGCGCGAAGCCTACCGGACGTTACAGGACGGTGGAGTGTTGTCGGTCATCCACTGGCGTAGCGACATCCCGACCCCACGCGGCCCCTCGCTGGACATTCGCCCGACGCCCGAGCAATGCCGAGCCTGGATGGCCGAGGTTGGATTCCACGCCATTGAAGCCGTCGATTTGCAACGTTGCTGTCCGTTTCATTTCGGCCTGCTGGCCAGGCGCTGATTCTCATCACTCTGGAAATAGTCCATGAAGATTCTGCTCATTTTTAATCATGCCCCCTATGACGGCACCGACTTGACGTGGAATGGGTTGCGTCTGGCGGACCAACTGGTCGATGCCGGCAACGAAGTCCGCTTGTTCCTGATGAACGAAGCCGTCGATATGGCGCGTGAGGCTTGTATTCCGCCCGAGGGTTACGACCAAGACCTGACCCAGATGCTCAAGGCGCTCATCGCCCGTGGCGTCACGGTCAGGGTTTGCGGAACCTGCATGGCGCGGTGCGGCATCTACAAGAACCAGCCCTATTTTGAAGGCACCCAATCCACCATGCCGGCGTTGGCGGAATGGGTCAGCGATAGCGATAAGGTCATCTCATTCTGATCCAGCCACTCGTCACCAATGCACGGCATCACTGATCGCCGCGCCCGTTTGAAACCGCTGTAATAATCGTTAATCCGGGAAACTCGACATGACCAGAAGCAGCAAACCAGGCCTATCCACTTGCAGCATCCATGGCCACAGTTTCAAAGATGCGCACGGCAGCCCGCACCTTCCGGTGTATGACACGACCACTTTCGCATTCAACTCGACGGCCGATCTGCTCGATGTCGTCGATGGCCGCAAACCGGGCAGTCTCTATACGCGCTACGGTCTGAATCCCTCGATCTTTGCCCTCGAAGAAACGCTCGCCGGTCTCGAAGGCGCGGAAATGGCTTGGTCGTTCTGCTCTGGCATGGCGGCTGAAACGGCCTTGTTCTTGACGCATGGACGTGAAGGCATAGTCTGTATCGGTGATGCGTATGGCGGAACCCTGGAACTGCTGGCGAGCCAATTGCCGCTGCTGGGAATCAAAACTTATTTAATTCTTGGTAGCGAGTTGGATCAACTCGACGCATTGCTGGTGGCTGGCGCGAAGCTGGTCTTTTTCGAGACGCCCACCAACCCGACGCTCGAACTGCTCGATATTCGCGCAATTTCGGCGAAAGCGCATTCTTACGGCGCGCGGGTCGCGGTCGACAACACGTTCGCATCGCCGGTCAACCAGCGTCCGCTGGAGCTCGGCGCTGATTTCGTGGTACACAGCGCGACCAAGTATCTGGGTGGCCACAGTGACCTCACCGCCGGTGCACTGATGGGGTCGAAGGAACTGCTGATGCCGGTATGGAATTGGCGCAAGAACCTGGGTTCGATGATCGCTCCGGCGACCGCATCACTGCTCGCTCGCAGCTTGCGTACCCTGGTGGTCCGCGTGCGCCAGCAAAACGAGTCGGCCCAGCGGATTGCCGAAGCGATGGCTCGCCATCCGAAGGTCACCCGCGTGTTCTACCCCGGTCTGGCCAGTTTTCCGGGGCACGGCTTGGCCAAGGATCAGATGTACGGCTTCGGCGGGATGTTGAGCATTGAAGTGGCTGGCAGCGGAGAAGACGCCACCCACGTGGCTGACCGGCTCAAACTCTTCGCCTTGGCCCCCAGCCTCGGCGGCGCCGAGAGCCTTGTGACGCAACCCTGCACCACCACTCACCACGGACTGACGCCCGAAGAGCGCGCCCGTCGCGGGATCTCGGACGCCATGCTGCGTCTGTCGGTCGGATTGGAAGATACGGAAGATTTGATTGCTGATCTGGAGCAGGCTTTGCGTTAAGCCTGGAAGGAGCCATGGGCGAATTGATCCAGGAAGCGGTCGCTCTCGGCACGAAGCGCCTCGAGGTCATCGGCCCAGCAATGCAGGTAGGTCACCTCTTGGCGCAGTTTGCGCCAGAGCTTGTCGATGGGGTTGCACCACGCGGCATAGGTGGGCAGCGGCACGATGGGGATCGGTAACTTCAGCTCGCCCCAGCGGCGGATCGCGGCCGCGTTGGGTTCCGTAGGCCAGTTGGGCGGGCGATACCAGGGCCAGCGGGTTTCCTGGGATTCCCAGGCGACCCGGAGATCGGGATGGGTATGCACCGGCCAGTGGTCTTGAATGACGGAGATGCGTTC
>JBDHRB010000402.1:0-2951 GCA_039807355.1 Candidatus Competibacteraceae bacterium | reverse complement strand
ATCCGGGTTTTGCCTTCCGCTTCGACCGTCACCCGCAGCGGCTGGCGGACGACGGTCGCCGCCTCCACCCACAACGGCCGGGGCCAGAAGCCGTAAACCAGCGCGGCCATGATCGCCAATGTCAGCAGAATCAACCCGATGCGTCGTCGCACGGCCATGGTTCAGTCCCGGGTCTTGAGCACGGCGATCAGATCCAGCCGATCCAGCTTGCGCCGCACCAGCAGCCCCGACAGGAGCGCCGAGGCCAGCACCACCGTGGCTGCGAAGGCATAGGTAGACGGGTGGATGACCAGCGGAATGCGGTAAAGCTCCGACTGGGCGCCCTGCACGAACACGGCGCAGATGCCCCGACCGACGCCGAAGCCGAGCGGGATGGCGAGCAACGTCAGCAGACCCAGTTCGCCCAGCAGGATATAGCTGATCTCCGCCCGGGTGAAACCCAGCACCCGCAGGCTGGCCAGTTCCCGGCTCCGCTCGGTCAGGGCGATGCGGGCGCTGTTGTAGATCACGCCGAAGGCGATGATGATCGCGAAGACGGTGGCGATGAAGGTGAAAAACAGCATGGTCTGTTCCATGGTCTGGTGAAAGTTGCGGATTTCCTGCTCGCGGATGGCGGTGCCGGCGATGCGGGGAATTTCTCCCAGGCGGCGGTAGAGTTCGGGGCGATCACGGTCGTTGACCGCCAGATAAGCGCCGGAGATGGCGGGTCCCTCGCGCATCAGCCGGTTGAGGCCGGCGAGGTCCATATAGCCCGCCACCCCCAGATATTCCTTGACCAGACCCGCCACCGGAACCTCTCGCACCGGCCGGCCGCCTTCCAGCACCTCGACGATCAGACGGTCGCCGGGTTGGACACCCAATAGCCTGCCCAGATAGTCGGTCAAAATCACCCCATCCGACGGCGGCGCGAGCAACCGGAGATCGGCGTCCAGCAGACGCTGCAAGTCACCGCCGGCGGGAACGCCCTTGAGCTCGGTGCGATGGGAATGCTGTTGAAACCGCAGCCGGACCGGCACGGCGCGGTAGACCTCGACCCGCTCCACGCCCGGCAGGCTGTCCAGGGAAGAAATGGCCCGCCAGGAGGTGGGTTCCACGAAGGTGACGGCAAGGTCTTCCCGCTGCGAGAGCTTGTAATGGACGTCCACCATGTAATTGATCGTGGCTTCCTGAAACCGGCCCGCCATGGTGATGCCGCCGGCCAGCGCGATGCCCAGCACCGTCAGCAGGGACTTGACCGGACGGCGCTCGATGTGGCGCAGGATCATCCGGTTGGGCTGCGACAACAGCCGTTGCAGGCCGAGTCGCTCCACCACGGTAGCGCGATAGCGGGCGGGCGGTTCCGGACGCATCGCCTCGGCGGGACGCAGGGCGAACGCGGCGCGCAGGGCGAAGGCGGTTCCCGCCGCCGCGGCGCCGAGGTTGAACAGCGTCGCGCCGAGGACGAGCGGGAGCGCGGGACGGTAGTCCAGAAACGGAAAGCGGAAGAACGTCATGTACAGTTCGGACAGGCGCCGGCCGAGTTCGGCGCCAGTGAAGACACCGACCGTCACACCGACGAGGACGATGACCATCACCAGCTTCAAATAATGGAGGGCGACCTCGATATTGCCGTAGCCGAACGCCTTGAGCGTGCCAATCAGGTCGCGCTGCGTGCCGATCAGCCGGCTCACGACCACGTTCAACAAGAACACCGCCACCCCCAGAAACAGAGTCGGAAACAGCGTCGCCGACAAGGTAATCTGGCGGAATTCCTCGGACAGAAAGCGGTGCGACAACTGATCTTCCCGGTCGTGCGCGCCCAGTCCGCCATAGGGGGTCAGGAGCCGGTCGAGTTCGTCGATCACGTCCGGCGCGGCATGGGCGCTCGCCAATCCCACCGCCACATCGTTGAACGCCCCTTCCATGCCGTAGGCGACGCCCAGCGCCTGACGCCCCATCCACAGCACGCCGTAGCGCTGGTAGTCGGGAAACATCGAGCCGGGACGCAACTGCTGGATGTATTCCGGCGACAAGGCCGTGCCGACGATGGTCAGCGTCTGGCGACGACCGTTGATGACGACCCGCAGTCGAGCGCCCGGTTCCAGCCGGTGGGCCTTGGCGAACGCCTCGCTGGCGACCGCCTCATCGTCGCGGTCCGCCGCCGTCAGGCGTCCCTGTCGCAGGTAGAGGCGATTGAGCCGGGATTCGCGGTTGTCGGGAATGGAAATCAACCGGCCGGTGATCGGTTCCGCGAACCCGGCCACCTCCAGATTGACGGCGGCGACCACCCGGGTCTCGACTTCGACGACGCCGGGAATGGCCGCGATGCGCGCCCGCAGCGACTCCGGCGCACGCTTCAACGCCGCGAACACGTCGGCGAAGCGGTATTCCTGATAATAGCGGGCGCGAGTCTGGCGCAGCGCGTCCAGAGTGGCGCCGAACATCACGTGGATGGCGACGCCGCTGACGATCACCAGCACGATGGCGATGGCCTGGCCTTTCATTTGCCACAATTCGCGCCAAAGTTTGCGATCCAGGGCTTTCATGGTGGTGCTTGGCCTACCAGACGATTTCTTCGGGCGCCTGCCGCCGGGCGTTGTGGTCGATGCGGGCGATCAGGCCGTTGCTCAGATGAATGACCCGGTCGGCATCGACGTCGCGCTTCAATCCTCTTCCAGGGGTGCAAAGCGTTGAGCCAGAAAATCGATCAGGGTTCGGACCGAGGACAACAATCCTCGCCGCGAAGGAAACACCACATGGATAATCTCCCGGCGCGGCGTCCAGTCAAGCAGCAGGCGAACCAGGCTGCCGTCCGCGAGCTGGTCGCGCACCAGCATGGCCGGCAACTGAACCACGCCAACACCAGTCACGGCGGCCTGCCGCAGCGTGATCATATCGGTGGTGATGAACTTCGGCGTATGGTGTTGGGCGGCTTGCGCGCCATCCGGTCCCAACAAGGTCCAGACGTGCCG
>JBDHRB010000401.1:0-2952 GCA_039807355.1 Candidatus Competibacteraceae bacterium | reverse complement strand
TCAGCGCGGCAGTCATACTTTTTGCGTCCGGGGCTGGCCGAGGATGCCGTAGGGCCGAATCACGATCAGGATCAGCAGCAGGGTGAACGCCACGAAATCCCGATAGGTGGAGGGGAAAAAGGCCGTCACCATGATTTCCACCCCGCCGAGAATAAACGCACCGATCATCGCGCCGCGAATGTTGCCGATGCCGCCGACCACCGCGGAAATAAACGCTTTCCAACCAACCATGATGCCCATATAGGGATCAATCACCGGATAAGCCAGGCCATACATGGTGCCGGCGGCCCCGGCCAATCCGGCGCCGATGGCGAAGGTGATGGAAATGATCAGATTGACCGGAATCCCCATCAGCGGCACAAAGGTCTTATCCCAGGAAATGGCGCGCATGGCCATGCCGACCGGGGTGCGATGCACCACATAGTCCAGCACCAGCATCAAGCCCAGCGACAGGAAGATGATGATGACTTGCAACGAGGACAGCGAAACCCCGCCCAGATTCCAGGTCACGTTGTCCAGCAACGGGGGAATATTCTTCGGATAGGGGGCCAGCGCCAGGGTGAAGTTCTCCAGGAACAGCCCGACGCCCAGCGCGGTAATGATCGCCGACACCCGGGGCGCATTGCGCAGCGGCTTATAGGCCAGCCGCTCGATCACCACGCCGAGCAAGGCGGCGCCGAGGATGGTCAATAACAGGGTCGGCGCAAAGGGCAACCCCAACATCGTCGCCGCGAGGAAACAGAAAAAGGCTCCGACCATGAACACATCGCCGTGGGCGAAGTTGATCATGGTCAGGATGCCGTAAACCATGGTGTAGCCCAGAGCGATCAGGGCGTAGATGCTGCCCAGTTGCAGGGCGTTCAAAATCTGCTGAAGCCAGTAAACAATCCCGTCGCTCAAAGTGGTGATCCGCTCTGCCGTCAGTGAACAAAGACCCTCTCTAGCGAGAGGGTCAGGAAGAAGATCGGCTGGCGATCAGGGACTGGCGTTGGTGAAGTAGCTGAACTTGCCGTCCTTGATTTGCAGGATCACCGCGCTCTTGATCGGATCGCGGGAATCAGCCTGGAACTGCATGTCGCCGGTCACGCCCTTGTACTGCGGCAGGGTGGACAGGGCCGCCCGGATCGCTTCACGGTCCGCCTTGCCAGCCGCCTTGATCGCGCCGAACAGCAAGCCGAAGGCGTCATAGGTCAGCGCCGCGACATCATCCGGCTTCGCGCCATAGGTCTTCTCATACTCTTCGATGAACTTCTTGGCGGCGGGCGCGGCGTTATCCGCAGCGTAGTGGGTGCTGAAGTAGTAACCGTTCAGGTCTGCGCCGCCCAGAGTCAGCAGTTCGTTGCTGCCCCAGGAATCGCTGCCAATGAACGGCACGTCGATGCCCAGCCGCTTGGCCTGCTGCACCTGCAACGGCACTTCGCTGTAATAGTTGGGCAGGAAGATCACATCCGGCTTGGCGTCCTTGATCTTGGTCAACTGCGCCGAGAAATCCTTGTCATTGGTGGTGTAGGTCTCGAACGCCACGATCTGACCGCCAAGTTTTTCGTAACTGGCCTTGAACACCTCGGCGATGCCCTTGTTGTAATCCGAAGCCACGTCATACAACACCGCCGCCTTTTTCGCCTTCAGGTTTTCCAGCGCGAACTTGGCCAGCACCCCGCCCTGGAACGGGTCGATGAAGCAGGCGCGGAACACATATTTCTTCGGCTGGTTGGTGGTCGCGTCCAGCGTGGTTTTGGGATTGGTGGACCAAGGGGTAATCAGCACCGTTTCAGAGCTTTCGGCGATTTCCGAAGCCGGAATCGCGTAGCGGCTGGCGTTGGGGCCGACAATCGCCAGGACTTCATCCTGGGTGATCAGCTTTTGCGCCGCCGCAGCGGACTGATCGGCTTTGCCGGCGTTGTCCTCGACGATCAGATTGACCTTGTACTTTTGCTTGCCGACTTGCAGACCGCCAGCCGCGTTAATCTCTTTAACCGCCATTTCGGCAGCATTCCGGCAGGATGCGCCGACCGCCGGCATGTCGCCGGTCAGTTCGGCGATGACGCCCAGATTGAGGGTCTTGTCTGCGCCAACAGCGCTCAGGCCCACCGACATCAGCGCGGAAAACAACAGCAGGGACAGCGTTTTTCTCATTCAAACAGTCCTCAAGTGGCGAATTTCCAGACCTTCAGAAGCTCCGAAGGGATCAGGCAAGCGGCGGAATCTCATCGACAGGCGCCGCAAGACCGGCTTTGATTATAGCGTTATCCCAGCGATTTGCGCCGGGCCTACAACGAACCACGGGCTTCCCAGGATGGCGCAATGATTTGTTCAGAACGCCTGCGGCAAACCGCGTCCAGCTCCTTGAGAATGGTTTCCATGCCGATCAGTTTTTCCAGAATGGCGCGGATATCGCGCAGGGTGAAAATCACATCGACGTCCATTTCCAGATATTTTTCCCGTTCAACACGCTCCGCCCGTTCAATCGCCGCCTGAATGGTCTCCAGCGGTTCCACCTCAAAGCCGAGCAGGCGGATGAACACGCGCAATTTCTGCCGTTGCTGACTCAACCATTCGTTGTACAAATAGAGCATCTCGTAGCCGTCTTCGATGGAATAGGCTTTGTAGCGGAATTTCAGCTTCAGATCGTCGAAGGTGCTGCGGCGGAACACTTTGCCGGCTTTCCAATCCTCGATGGTCTGGCGAAATTCAATCGGCAAAAAGTCTACGTCGGCCTCGATGCGGTTTTTAATGAAGTCCAGATCACGGAGTTCTTTCTCGACCAGTTCTGCGACCAAGCGCACTTGCTGGTGCAAGGCTTCGGTTCGGGTATAGGTTCTTTCCAGCGATTTGCCTGGGGTGGCCGTCGCCGCCAGCCGACTGCCCTCGCGTTCGGCCTCGACCCATTCGGCAATCGCCTCCTCGACCGCCCGCAACCGCTCTCCAATATTTTCGGCTTCCTGACGTTCT
>JBDHRB010000400.1:0-2961 GCA_039807355.1 Candidatus Competibacteraceae bacterium | reverse complement strand
CAGCTCCGGCCCGATCCAGAACAGCACATCCGCTTCGGCGATCACCCGGGCGTCGGAGGGCCGCAGGTGATAATCATGCGGTGAAGCGCCGCCGGCGATTAACAAGCGCGGTTGCCCGACCCCGCGCATCACTCCCGCCGCCAATGAATGCAGCGGAGCCAGACTGACCACGACATTCGGCGCAGCCGACGCTATTGCCGGCGTCAGCGCCAGAACGCCGAGGATCAGCAGCCGGCGAAACCCTTGATGAAAGCGTTTCTTGAAATTGGTGACGCCCTTCATGCTTAATCCGCCTCCAAAAGTCTTTTTGATCGAACAGGTTGATTTTACCGTGACCGTCAAGCCCTCTTCCGCCCCGGCGCTGGCAGCGCAACCGCTATTGCGCGTGGAAAACGTCAGTCTGTCTCTGCGCGGACAGCCCATCGTACAGTCGGTGACTTTTCAGGTTCGCGCCGGCGAGATTGTGACCCTGATCGGCCTGAACGGCGCGGGCAAATCGACCATAGCGCGGATAGTGCTGGGCTTGATTCGCCCCGACGCCGGGCGGGTGCAATTGCGACCGGGGTTGCGCATCGGCTATATGCCGCAACGGCTGATGATTGACGACACCTTGCCGCTGACCGTCGAGCGCTTCATCACCCTGGGCGGGTCTGCGTCCCGCGAGCAGGTTCAAGCGGCGCTGGCTGAAGTGGGAGCGGCGCAGGTGATGCGTTCGCCGGTGCAGGCGATTTCCGGCGGCGAATTTCAACGGATGCTGCTGGCGCGGGCGTTGTTGCGCGATCCGGATTTATTGGTGCTGGATGAGCCGATTCAGGGCGTCGATCTGGCCGGTCAATATGAGCTGTACGACTTGATCGGCCAGTTGCGTCATCGGCGCGGCTGCGGGATTTTGATGGTTTCCCACGATTTGCATCTGGTCATGGCCACCACCGATCAGGTGTTGTGTCTGAACCGGCATATTTGCTGTTCCGGCCATCCCGATGATGTCGCCCGCGATCCGGCGTATTTGCAACTGTTTGGTCTTGACGGCGCCCGGCGACTGGCGATTTATCACCATCATCACAATCATCGCCATGACCTGCACGGAGCGGTAGTGGCGGCTGAGGAAGAAGCGCATGGATGATTTTTTACTCCGCGCCCTGTGCGGCGGTCTGGGGGTGGCGCTGGCCGCCGGGCCGCTCGGCGCGTTCATCGTCTGGCGGCGCATGGCCTATTTCGGCGACACCCTGGCCCATTCAGGATTGCTGGGCGTGGCGCTCGGCGTGGTGTTGCAGATCAATCCGCAACTGGGCGTCGCGGCAACCTGTCTGCTGATTGCGATGGTTCTGGTATTGCTGCAACGGCAGCGGGCGCTGGCCGCGGATACCCTGCTCGGCATCCTCGCCCATACCAGTCTGTCGCTGGGCCTGGTGACGCTGGCGTTTCTGGAAACGGTGCGGATTGATCTGACCAGTTATCTGTTCGGCGATATTCTGGCGATCAGCGTGGATGATCTGTACTGGATTTGGGGCGGGGCGGGACTGGCGCTGGCGGCGCTGGCCGGGTTATGGCGGCCTCTGCTGGCGGCGACCGTGCATGAGGAACTGGCGCAAGTGGAGGGGGTTCCGGTGTTCGCGGTGCGCCTGGCGTTCATGCTGCTCATTGCGATTGTGATCGCCGTGGCGATGAAAGTAGTCGGGATTTTGCTGATTACCTCGCTGTTGATTATTCCAGCGGCGACCGCCCGACGCTTTGCCCGCTCGCCGGAAAGCATGGCGCTGCTGGCTGGCGGGCTGGGTTGCGTGGCGGTAGGCGCGGGACTGTGGGCGTCGCTGCGCTGGGATACTCCAGCCGGGCCTTCGGTGGTGGTGGCCGCCGCCGCGCTGTTTGCGCTGGGCCAAGCGCTTCCCAGCCGCTGAATGCGCACCGCCTCAGAAGCGCCGCACCGGGCGGGCGATAATCCCGTCAGTCCATTCCAGAATGGCGCGTACTCGCGGGGTGAGCATCCCCCAGGCCTCGACGCGATTGACCCAGCGAAATTCACTATGCTCCGGGCGACCCAGCGCCGGATTGGGCGGCAGGCGAACGTCCACGCTCGGCGATTCGGCGATGTAGTAGCGGGCGACCTTGCGGCCCTGGTTATACGGATGGGTCTCGCGGTAGGCGTCGCCCCAGCGAAAGCGCAAGCCGGTCAGGGTGGTTTCTTCCTCGACTTCGCGGACTGCCGCCGCCAGTGGCGATTCACCCGCTTCTACCGCGCCTTTGGGAAAATCCCAGTAGTTATAGGCGCGCAGCAACAGATATTGATAGTGATCGCTAGTCCAATGCACCACCACCACCCCGGAGGAGAGGATGCGGGTGCTGATGGGCTTGGCGGGCGGGGTGCGGTTGGCCCGGCGCTCCCGTTCATCATCGGACATCAGCGGGCTTCGCATGATAGGGTTTACTCAGTTCATGCACGGCGTCCACCAGCGTCCGCACCCGATCCGGATCGACGCCGGGCTGGATGCCATGCCCCAGGTTAAAGATATGGCCGCAACCAGGGCCGAAATCGGCCAGGGTCTGGGCGACCAATTCGCGCAAGCGTTCCGGCGCAGCGTACAAGGCGGCGGGATCGAGATTGCCCTGTAGCGCAACCCGGTCGCCAACCCGGCGACGCGCTGCGCTTAAATTCATCGTCCAGTCCACGCCCACCGCATCGCAGCCGGTGGCGGCGATAGCCTCCAGCCAGGCCCCGCCGCCCTTGGTGAACAGGATCACCGGAATCGACTCCCCGGCAATATTCCGGTTCAGACCGGCGACGATCCGCGCCAGATAGGCCAGGGAAAATTCTCGATAGGCGCGGGGGGTGAGAATGCCGCCCCAGGTATCAAACACCATCAACGCTTGCGCACCGGCGGCGCTCTGCGCGTTCAGGTAGGCGATGACCGCCTCGGTGACGACCTCTAACAGTTGATGCAGCGCCGCTGGCTGGTCATAGAG
>JBDHRB010000399.1:0-2974 GCA_039807355.1 Candidatus Competibacteraceae bacterium | reverse complement strand
ATGTCGGCGCGTTGCTCCTCGCTCATATATTTCGCCCCGCCGAATGGCGGATTGCCCAAAATATAACTCAACGCCTCCGGTTTAATGATCTCCCGCCAATCCAGGCGCAGGGCGTTGCCGTGAACAATGGTCGCGGATTTTTGCAAGGGCAATCGGACAAAATATTTGCCGAATTCCTCAGAGACACGCAGATTCATCTGGTGATCCATCAACCATAACGCGGTCTGGGCGATTTGCGCCGGAAATTCCTCAATCTCAATGCCGAAAAACTGATCCACGTCGCACAGAATGTTGAATTGGGCCACATCCAGGGAGGTTTCGCCGTTGTCCAAGGCACGTAAAACGTCCAGCTCCAGCAAGCGCAATTCCCGATAGGCGATGACCAGAAAATTGCCACACCCGCAAGCCGGATCGAGGAATTTCAACCGGGCGAGACGCTGATGAAAATCCTCCAGACGCTTGCGGTTGCCCTTAATCCGTTCAAATTCAGCACGCCATTCATCGAGAAACAGCGGTTCAATCAGCTTGAGAATATTTTTTTCACTGGTGTAATGCGCACCCAGATTTCGCCGCAGCGTCGCATCCATCACCGACTGAAACAGGCTGCCGAAAATTGCCGGGGAAATCCGGCTCCAGTCCAGTGCGCAACAGTCCAGCAAAAGCTGGCGCATCCCAGCGTCAAAAGCGGCGTGCGGCAGAAATTCGGCGAACAGACTGCCATTGACATAGGGAAATGCGGCGATCTGCTCATCCAGTTTTTTCAGGCGCTTTTCTGGCGGAACATTCAGCACCTGAAACAGGCTGCATAACCATTGCGCCAAATCCGCGCCATCCTCGCTGCTGCGCTGTTCGATCAGGTCTTGAAACTGGCGGCGCTGGAAAATACTGGTGTCTTCAGCGAACAGACAAAACAGCAAGCGCACCAGATAAATTTCCAAATGGCGGCCTTCGTAGCCAATCTCTTTCAGCTTGTCATGCAGTCGCCCCATCCGTTCGGCGGCCTGGATATTTACCGGGTCTTGTTCTTGATAAACCGTGGTTTGATAACCGGCGATAAAGCCAAACAAGCGGACGTTTTGATAAAACTCGGCGATGGTAAATTCGTGCTGTCGCCCTTCTTCCAGGTCATAAAGCCGGAAGCGGGCAAAGTCAGAAACCAGAATATAGCGGGGAACATCCCGATCTTTAAGTCCGGGGAAATAGTCCTTGGCTTGCTGAAAAGCCCGGTCTAAATCCTTGCCGCGGGATTTTTGCTCAACCAGCAAAATTCCTTTCCAAAGCAAATCAATATAACCGTCCCGACCATCGAGTTTTTTCACCCGCTGTTCAAACGTCGCAACCCGTTTGCGGGGCACGCCAAACACGTTGAAAAAGGCGTCGAGAAAGGATTTCGCCTCGGCGTGTTCTGCCGATTCATCCGCCCATGTTTTGGAGAATTGCAGGGCGCGATCTTTGATTTCGTTCCATGATAAGGGCATTAGACGATCTTTGCAGGTTCAGATTTTCGATGATGGGTTTAACGCTTCACATGCCCCATACGGTAATGGTTCGGCCCTGATATTCCTCAACGCGCCGATAGATTTTCTCTTCCCAGGTCCGGGCGCTGCGGTCAAAAATTACCAAATGCCCGGCGCGTTCGCCCAACCGATCCAGATAGGCGGTAGTCTGCGCCAGCCCATCAGCCAGCGTTCGCTCCAGACTTTTATGCAGAATCTTCAGTTCAATCACGATCCGTTGCGCCCCGCCCGGAAAACGCCAGATCACCAGTAAATCGGTGCGTCCACGCCCTAACCCATATTCCCGCTCCACCCGTCCGCCGCCATTGACGATCCGTTGCAGAAAGGCTTGCAACAACAACTGCGGCCCGGCTTCCTGATAAGCGAATCGTTGCAGCCAGTGTTCGGAATGCTCGCGGAAAAACTCCTGAAATCCCGCCAACAACCGCTCGTCATCCAGCCGTCCGTCCGGGCGCACATACCAGATGGTTTTCTGCGCCGCTTCCAGATCGAGCTGCTGCACATAGGTCAGTTGCCGGGGGATGATTTCCCGATAAATGGCGTTGGCAATGGCGATTTCCCCGGTGGTCCGGTCAATCAGCCCCAAATCCAGCGCGTATTGAATGTCTTCCTCGCTGGCGGAATCCTGCAAGCGTTCGCCGCTCAACAACGGCGCGATCACTCGCCGTATCCGGGGTTCTCGCAGCTTGTCGGCCAACTGGTCCAAATGGGTTTCCCGGCGCAGAATCAGCGCCTCCTTGGCGGTATCCACCAGTTCAACAGTAATCGGCTGGCTGCGCTCCCGTCCGTCCGGGAACTCAAAGCAGGTTTCATAACCCAGGGCGTTGACCAACCACGGCTGACCCCGGCTCAACTCCCAGGCCCGCACCAGCGCCGCTTCGGTAAATGCCTGTCCGGTTTGCGCGGTATGTTCCGCATACAGCTCGACCATCTCCGCCGCCGTGAAATTGCCCAGCCGCAACGACCGGGCCTTGATATTAAAGGCGCTGCCGCCGGTGATGATTTCCTGAGTCGCTGAGGAGTGAATCCGGTAATCGCGCACATCGCGCACCCCGCACAGAATCACTGTCTGCGGAAACGCCAGGGGGCGCTGATCATAGCCGCTCCGCAGTTGCCGCAACACGGCAATCAACGTGTCGCCGATCAGCGCGTCGATTTCATCCAGCAACAGCACCAGTGGCCGGGAATCCTGCTGACTCCACTCGGTCAACAGGCTGTTCAGCGCCCCGAACGGCCCCACTTCGCGCAACAACGCCGGCCAGCGGCTGGCCGGCCATGGATCGTTCAGAATCAGCCGCGCCCGCTGACCAATCTCATTCAACAGCGCCGGCATCGCCGCCGCGACATCCTCACGCGCCGCCTGACCGATTTCCAGATTGGCGTAGACGCAACGATAGCGGCCGGTTGCATTGAGAAAGTGCGTTAGCGCCAGCAGGCAACTGGTCTTGCCGGTCTGA
>JBDHRB010000398.1:0-2985 GCA_039807355.1 Candidatus Competibacteraceae bacterium | reverse complement strand
GGACCGGCCCCTGGTCTTCTCCCAGAACATCGTGCCCCGGGAGGCGCTGCCGGGCCCGGTCCGCTACCGCGACTGGTCGGCGTCGCTGACGGCCGCGCTGGCGGCGCACGGCCACCACCTGGCCACTTCTGCCGCGCGCATCACGGCGTCCGCGCTCCCCGTTGACCTTGCAGGGAAGTACCACCTGGAAGGTCTCGATCCCTGGCTGTTGATCGAGGAGACCTCCTTCACCCGGGCCGGTGACCGCATGCTCTACTCGCGCGACTACCACCGCGGGGACCTGATCGGCTTCAACGTCCTGCGGACGAGCTGACCTTCGTCCCTCTATCGATTCCGGGGTGATTCGCGGGGTTTCCGCACGCCCACGCCTGCCCTATGGTAGGACAACACATAAGGTTGTCTGACAAGAGGAGCTACATGTTCAACATCGATCCCCAGCACCACCTCGACACCCAGCGTCTCGCCGTCGCTCAGTCCGCCGCGATCCGCCGAACCGCTGCCACCGAGGTCGCCCGCGGACTCGACAACGTCTTCTTCGCCAGTGCGGGCGGTGTCGCGTTGCTCACCTACCCGGCGGCCAAGCTGCTGCAGCAGCGCTCGTCGCTTCCCGTCTTCATCGAACGCGCGGCAGAACTCGCCGCCACGGAGAACGCGAACCTCGGGCCGCGGTCGCTGGTCGTGCTCTGCTCGGTCTCGGGCACCACCAAGGAAGCGGTCGCGATGATGCAGGCGGCGCAGGCCAGGGGCGCCCACGTGCTGACCTTCACCGGCACGCCCGAAACGCCGCTGGCCACCTTGTCGGACATCAACATTGCCACTCCGGCGGCAGACGACACCTCCAGCGAGACCTACCTGATCCAGACCCTCGTGCTGGCCCTGGCGCTGATGGAGGCGCGCGGTGAGTTGTCCGGGCTGGACGAGATCCTCACCGATCTGGCGTTGCTGCCGTCGGCGCTGGTTGCGGCGAAGCAGGAGTTCGAGCCGCGGGCCCAGGAGTTGGCCGCGGCCCTGGTCGGCCGGGACCGCCCGCTGATGTTCACCGGGGCCGGCGGCGCCTGGTACGAGGCCTGGTACTTCGCGATGTGCATCCTGGAGGAGATGCAGTGGATCTGGACGCGCCCGATCCATGCCTCGGACTTCTTCCACGGCACCTTCGAGCTCGTGGAGAAGGACGTGGCGGTGGTGCTGCTCACCGGCGAGGACGCGAGTCGTCCGCTGGCCGAGAGGGTGAAGGCTTTCGTGCCGGGAACCGGCGGCGATCTCTTCGTCATCGATACCGCGGAGTTTGAGTTGGCCGGAATCGGAGCGACCACCCGCGCTCTGGTCTCGCCGGTCGTCCTGGCGACGGTGCTGGAGCGGCTGAGCGTGCATGTGGAGGCACTGACCGGGCATCCGCTGACCACCCGCCGGTACTACAAGCGGATGGAGTACTGAGCGCACTGCCGGGAGGCGGGATCGCTGCGGCGATCCCGCCGACTCAGCCCGTCCGGGTGAGATCGCGAATCGAGCCGCGCTCGATCCAGGTGGTGGGGAGGACGTGCGTCTGGCGGGGGGCGTCGGGAGCATGGATGCGGTGCAGCAGGGCCTGCGCGGCACAGGTGCCGAGGTCGTAGGCGGGCTGGGCGATGACCGACAGCGGCGGGCGCACCACCGTCGTCCACTCGGTGTCGTCGAAGCCGAAGATCGACACCTGGTCGGGTACCACCAGGTCGCAGCCGTACACGGCGTCGATGATGCCCAGGGTGAAGCTGTCGTCAAGCCCGAAGACCGCTGTCGGCCGGTCGGCGCTGTTGAGCATCCCCGCGACGGCCGTCCGTACCTCGGATCGGCCGTGTGCCGGGGGGGTGTAGGCCGACGGCACGGTGAGCCCGGCTTCGGCCATCGCGTCCCGGTAGCCCTGGTGCCGCTCGAGCATCGACGAGATGAGGTTGGCGTGCCCGTCATGGCCCCTGGTTCGCTGGAGTGGCGCCGCGATCCGGGTGTGCCCGATCGCGATGACACGCTTCACGGCCTGGTAGCCGGACTCGTAGTTGTTGACCACAACGACATCGGTGTCGAGACCGGGCACGAACCGGTCGACCTGGACCAGGGCCTGGCCATGGTCGACCGCGGATGCGAGGTGCTCGCTCGCCTCTTCGCTCGCGGGCGCCACCAGGATGCCGTCCACCCGCTTCTCGGTGAGCACCTTCAGCCCGTGGATCTCGGAGTCGACGGTCTCGTCGGTGTTGACCAGGACGACGTCGTAGCCCGCACTGCGGGCGCCGTCGGTGAAACCGCGGATCACCCGGGCGAAGAAGGGGTTCGAGACGTCGGCGATCAATGCGCCCAGCGTCATGGTCTGTCCGGTCACCATCGAGCGGGCCACGGAGTTCACCGAGTAGCCAAGCTTCTCCGCCGCCGCCTCCACCCGACGCCGGGCCTCCTCGCTCACCGAGCCGTAGCCGCCGAGGGCGCGTGCCGCGGTGGCTCGAGACACGCCGGCTTCTCGGGCGACGTCGAAGATCGAGCTTCCCTGGGCGGGGACAGATGCTTGCACGACGGGCAGCATAACCGAGGATCGTGGGCCCGCAACATCACGTTCTTGAAACAAATCTGCGAACGGTGTTGACATCTGGCCTGCGCGAGTGAGAACGTGCTCAACAGAGGGATTGAGCACGTGCTCAAATCCGAGCATGAAGCCAGCACTACGGCCAGCGTGGGTCGCGATGGGTTGATCGTTGCCTGCCGTACGAAGTTGTGCCCGGGTACCTCTACGTCTGCATGAACAGAAAAGGAGTCACTCAAGTCATGGCCGTCGAAACGTTGCCGCTGTCGCCGATCGAGGCAGACCTCGAAGCCAATCTCGAGAAGACTGTCGGTTACTACGACAGTGTTCGAGAGTTTGTGGACGAGTGTGTCCGCAACGGTCTGAAGAACGTCTACCTCGTGGGGGCCGGTGGCTCGCTGATCGCGTCATTCCCCGCCTTCTACCTGTTGCACCGCATG
>JBDHRB010000397.1:0-2986 GCA_039807355.1 Candidatus Competibacteraceae bacterium | reverse complement strand
CTGGTCGAGGCGCAGAATAATTTTGAGCGTCACCGCTCGCTGCTGGACCGGGGCTTTATTACCCGCGCCATGTTCGATCAGGCCGAACAGGCTTTCCGTAGCGCCCGCGCCGCCGTCGATGCGGCGCAGGCTCAGGCGAACATCGCCGAAACCCAGCTTGGCTACGCCGACCTGATTTCCGATTCCAGCGGCACGGTGACGGCCCGCCGCGCCGAACCGGGCGAAGTGGTCGCCGCCGGTCAGCCTATCATTCAACTGGCTCGGGAAGGCGGTCGGGATGCGGTGTTTGATGTGCCGGCGCGGGTGATCCAGACCGCTTCGGCGGATACCGAAGTGGTGGTCGCCCTGAGCAGCGATGCGAAAGTGCAAACCAGCGGGCGGGTGCGGGAAGTTGCCCCGCAGGCCGATCCCGTGACGCGCACCTTCAAGGTTCGGGTGGGCCTGAACGATCCTCCGGCGGCGATGCGCCTCGGCTCCACCGTGACCGGCAGCGCCCAGTTGGGCGCCGGTCCGGGCCTTGAGATTCCCGCTTCGGCGTTGACCTCGGTCAATCAGCAACCGGCGGTGTGGATTCTCGACCCGGCCAGCAACACGGTGTCCTTGCGCAATATCGAAGTGCTGCGTTACGACCTGGCGCGGGTGGCGGTGGCTGGGGGGCTGCAACCGGGCGACATCGTGGTGACTGCCGGGGTGCAGACCCTGCGTCCGGGTCAACAGGTGCGGTTGTTGGGGACGCCGCAACCATGAGCAAGTTCAACCTTTCCGGGTGGGCGATTCGCAACCGCTCAGTCACCCTGTTCATCATGGTGGTGGCGCTGATCGCCGGGGGGCTGTCCTTCTACAAGCTGGGCCGCGCCGAAGACCCGCCCTTTACCTTCCGCACCATGGTGGTTCGGGCGATTTGGCCGGGCGCGACTCTGGATGAGACGCTGCGCCAGGTCACCGAGCGCCTCGAACGCACCTTGCAGGAAGTGCAGAATCTGGACAATCTGCGCAGCTTTACCCGCGCCGGCGACACCACGATCTTTGTCGATCTGGTGGGCAGCGCCCAGGGCCGGGAGGTGTCCGACGCCTGGTATGACGTGCGCAAGAAAGTCTCCGATATGCGCCACACCCTGCCGCAAGGGATTGTCGGCCCGTTCTTCAATGACGAGTTCGGCGATACCTTCGGCATTATTTACGCCTTCACCGCCGACGGTTTTACCCATCGTGAGCTGCGCGACACGGTGGAAAGCGTCCGCTCAAAACTGCTGCTGGTCCCCGACGTTTCCAAAATCGACATCCTCGGCGCACAGGATGAGGTGATCTACATTGACTTCTCGGTTGAGCGCCTGGCCGGTTTGGGCTTCGCTCCGGCGACGCTGATCGCCGCCCTGCAAGCGCAGAACATCGTCATCCCGGCGGGCGTATTGCGCACCGGCGAGGAATCCATCGCCTTGCAGGTTTCCGGGGCGTTCGGTTCCGAACAAGACCTGGCCGACGTCACCTTCGTGGTCGGCGGGCGCATGTTGCGATTGAGCGATATTGCCGAAGTGCGGCGCGGCTTCACCGATCCGCCGCAACCGCGCTTCCGCATCAATGGCGAGCCAGCGATTGGGTTAGCTATCGCCATGCGCGACGGCGGCGACACGCTGGCGCTGGGGCGGAATGTCGCGCAGGCCATTCGCAAGATCAGCGCCGATCTGCCCATCGGCATCCAGCCCCGATTGGTCGCCGATCAGCCATTGACAGTCGATCAGGCGATTAACGAATTTACCGTTTCGCTCTGGCAGGCCATCGCCATTGTTTTGGTGGTGAGCTTCATCGCCCTGGGGGTGCGCGCCGGCACGGTGGTGGCGGTAGCGATTCCGCTGACGCTCGCCGTGGTCTTTCCGATGATGGACATGGTGGACATTGACTTGCAGCGGGTCTCGCTCGGCGCACTGATTATCGCCCTGGCGCTGATGGTCGATGACGCCATGACCACTATCGACGCGATGAGCCGACGGCTGGCGGTCGGTGATGATCCAGTGAGCGCAGCCACTTATGCCTATCAGCATCTGGCCTTCGCCATGCTGACCGGTACTCTGGTCACCATTGCCGGCTTCGTCCCGGTCGGCTTTGCCCAGAGTTCCGCCGGCGAATACACCTTTTCGATCTTTGCCGTGGTCGGTATCGCCCTGATCGCCTCCTGGCTGGTGGCGATGGTGTTCGCTCCGCTGATCGGCATGATACTGTTGCGCCCGCCCAAGGCGGAAGCGGCGGAAAAGCCCAACCGCACGGTGGAGATTTATAAAAAGTTCCTGACCTTGGCCATGCGGGCGCGCTGGGTGACGATTGCGCTGACCATTACCTTATTTATCGGCTCCATCGTGGCGCTCAACTATGTGCCGCGCCAGTTCTTCCCGTCTTCGGATCGCCCCGAACTGCTGGTCGATCTGCGCTTGCCGCAAAACGCTTCGATTCACGCCACCGAACGCCTGGTCAACGAGTTTGAGACCGTACTCCGCGAAGACCCGGAGTTTTCCAACGAGATCGAACGCTGGAGCACCTATATCGGCCAGGGGGCCATCCGCTTTTATCTGCCGCTGGATGTCCAGTTAGCCAACCCGTTTTTCGCCCAGGCGGTGATTGTCTCCAAGGACATCGAGGCGCGGGAGCGCCTGCAACCGCGCTTGCAAAAGCTGTTGGCGGAGAAGTTTCCTGAAGTGATCGGGCGGGTGTCGCCGCTGGAATTGGGGCCGCCGGTCGGTTGGCCGGTGCAATATCGCGTTCTCGGCCCGGAGCCGACCCAACTGCGTGACATCGCCTGGCGGTTGGGCAAGCTGATTGCCGATCATCCCGGAACCCAGCGCGCCAATTTCGACTGGATGGAGCCGGAGCGGGTGTTGCGGGTGCGCATCGACCAGGAGCAGGTGCGGCTGCTGGGGCTGAGTTCGCAGGCGGTGTCCGCCGCGCTCAACGCCAATATTTCGGGGACGACCGTTACCCAGGTGCGCGACGATAT
>JBDHRB010000002.1:0-19020 GCA_039807355.1 Candidatus Competibacteraceae bacterium | reverse complement strand
GCGGAGGCGCAGATTACAGTGGAACCGGCGATTGAACCCCCAGTCACCGTCGAATCAACCATTGAAGCGCCCGCCGTCGCAGAATCGGCAGCCGAACCCCCGGCCAGCGCGGAACCGGCGACTGGTACAATCACTGATGCAAGCGCAGAGTCGCCCAGCATCGCGGCGGAACCGGCGATTGAACCCCCGGTCACCGTTGAATCGGCCATTGAAGCGCCCGCCGTCGCAGAATCGGCAGCCGAACCCCCGGCCAGCGCGGAACCGGCAGTCGCGGAATCCGCTCCCGAAGCGCCCGCAGTGGCCGAACCCACGGCGTTCCCTCTCCCGGAAAGCGACGCTGAAAACAAACCGGCGGCGTAATACGGCGACCAAACCCAGGGCTGGCGCAGTTCACCAGCCCTGGAACGCTTCAACCGGCGGTTACAGCCGGTGCTGCTCGCGCAGATGTAACAACAAGCCCTGCGCGGCTTGTTCGATCAGCTCCATCACCCGATCAAAACCGCCGGGGCCGCCATAATACGGGTCTGGCACCTCCCGCTCCGGCAGGCGCGGCGCAAAATCCATCAACAGCCGCACCCGACTGCGCAACGCCGGGTCTTGGCAACGCTCCAGCAAATCGGCGACATTCTCCCGATCCATAGCCAGCAAATAATCAAATTCGAGGAAATCGACCTCGGTGACGCGCCGGGCGCGCAAATTGCGCAAATCCACCCCCCGGCGCAAGGCGCTGGCTTGACTGCGCGGATCCGGCGGGACGCCGACCCGATAGGCGTGCGTGCCAGCGGAATCGACATCAATCTGCGCCGATAAACCGGCTTCTTCCACCATCCGCCGAAACACGCCTTCCGCCACCGGGGAACGGCAAATATTACCCATGCAGACGAACAGGACGCGGACCCGCGCCGCGCTTCGTAACGGTCTTTTCTCTTTGTGCAGAAATCGCCAGAACACGGATGCCTCCGCTCAGGGGTAGGAAAGAAAATACGGTTAAAATCGGTTTTGACCAGATTATGCCGCCTATCGTCCTTGCAGAGGCGCGCAGAATTGAAAGGCTCAACCCATGTTGCCCACCCGAACCACGGAGCGATAACCCCGATGACTGCGCCGAAACCCTTGCTGTTGGTGGATGGTTCCTCCTGGCTGCACCGGGCGTTCAACGCGCTGCCGCCGTTGACGACCCAGGCCGGGGAATCGACCGGGGCGATGTTTGGCGTGGTCAACATGCTGCGCCGGTTGCTGGCGGACTACCAACCCGACTCTCTGGCGGTGATTTTCGATGCGCCCGGCCCGACCTTCCGCCATCACTGGTTTGCCGATTACAAGGCCAACCGTCCGCCAATTGCGTCGGAACTGCTCCAGCAAATCCAGCCGCTGCATCAATTCATTCGCGCCATGGGTTTGCCATTGCTGCAAATTTCCGGAGTTGAGGCGGATGACGTAATCAGCACACTCACCCAACAGGCCAAAGAGCGCGGCTGGCCGGTGTTGATCGTCAGCAGCGACAAGGACTTGGCGCAACTGGTGGATGACCAGGTTCGCCTGCTCGACACCATGAAAAATCTCATCACTGACGCCGCCGGGGTGCAGGCCAAATTTGGCGTTGCTCCCGCGCTGATCGCCGACTGGCTGGCGCTGGTCGGCGATACGTCTGACAACATTCCCGGCGTACCCGGTGTCGGCAAAGTCACCGCCGCTAAATGGCTCAATCAATACGGTTCGCTGGATGCGCTGATCGCCAACGCCGCCAGCGTGACCGGCAAGATCGGCGACAAACTACGCGCCGGCTTGGAACAGTTGCCATTGTCCCGGCGGTTGGCGACGCTGAATCCCCAGGTGTTGCTGGACAGGACTCTTGACGATTTACGCCTGGCCGCGCCGGATGTTGCGGCGCTGCGCGTCCTCTGCGAACGCTACGAATTCCACTCCTGGCTGCACGATTTACCTGCGCCGGGCGCACCCGCTGCAAGCGTGGCCTCCACTCCGGCGCTCCCGCAAACGCCTGAGAACAGTGCGCAACCGCTGCCGACTACCTATTCACTGGTGCTGGATCAAGCGACGCTGGATCAATGGATTGCGCGATTGCAGGCGGCGGATTTATTCGCATTCGATACCGAAACAACCAGCCTGAATTATCTCGAGGCGCGGATTGTCGGCATCTCTTTTTCCATCAACCCCGGCGAGGCGGCTTATGTACCGCTGGCCCACGATTATCCCGGCGCTGCACAACAACTGAATCGGGAAACAGTTCTCGAACAAATACGCCCTTTATTGGAGAGTCCGAAGCATTTTAAACTTGGGCAAAATCTTAAATACGATGGGCATGTTCTCGCCAATCATGACATCACTTTGTCCGGCATTCAGCACGATACTCTATTGCAATCCTATCTGCTGGATTCTACCGCTCGGCACGATTTGGACAGTCTGGCCGAACGCTATTTGAAAATGCGCACCATTCATTATGAAGATGTAGCCGGGAAAGGCGTCAGGCAATTGACGTTTAATCAAGTGCCGCTGGAACAAGCCGGGCCTTACGCCGCTGAAGACGCCGATGTGACATTGCGTCTGCATCAGGCTCTTTGGCCGAAATTAGCGGCAGAGCCGAACTTGCGGCGCTTGTATGAGGAATTGGAAATCCCGCTGATTAGCGTGCTGGCCGGTATGGAGCGAACTGGCGTGCGCGTCAATGCCGCAGCATTACGCCAGCACAGCGGTGAATTGGCCCAGCGACTCTGGGAATTGGAACAGCAAGCCTATCAACTGGCCGGCGAACGTTTTAACCTCAGCTCGCCGAAACAGTTGCAGACCATCCTGTTTGAACGCCTGCAACTGCCCGCCGGTAAAAAAACTCCCACCGGCCAGATTTCTACCGCCGAAGAAGTATTGCAGGAGCTGGCGCTGGATTATCCCTTGCCCAAGCTGATTCTCGAACATCGCACCCTGAGCAAGTTGAAATCGACATATACCGACCGCCTGCCGGAGCAGATTCATCCGCGCACCAACCGGGTGCATACCTCTTACCATCAGGCGGTAGCCAGCACCGGGCGGCTGTCCTCATCCGACCCGAATCTGCAAAACATTCCAGCACGCACCCCGGAAGGACGGCGGATTCGTCAAGCGTTTATCGCTGAACCCGGTTATTTAATTGTCGCGGCGGATTACTCACAAATCGAATTGCGCATCATGGCGCATTTATCCGGTGATCCCGGTTTACTACAGGCTTTTGCTGCTGGCGCAGATATTCACCGCGCCACTGCTGCGGAGGTTTTTAGCCTTGCGCCGGAAGCGGTCAGCGCGGAACAACGGCGCAGCGCCAAGGCAATCAATTTTGGTCTGATTTATGGCATGTCCGCATTCGGTTTGGCTCGGCAACTCGGTATTGAACGCAGCGCCGCTCAAGATTATGTGGATCGCTATTTTTCCCGTTATCCTGGAGTCAAAACTTACATGGATCAAACCCGTGACCAAGCAGCGCAACAGGGTTACGTCGAGACGGTATTTGGCCGCCGGCTCTATCTGCCTGAGATTCGCTCGCGTAATGCCCAGCGCCGTCAGGCCGCGGAACGGGCGGCGATTAACGCGCCGATGCAGGGCACTGCCGCCGATATTATTAAACGGGCAATGCTGGCGGTGGATCACTGGCTGCGCGAATCAAAATTTCCGGCGCGAATGATCATGCAAGTGCATGATGAACTGGTATTTGAAGTGCGCACCGATTGGGTCGCGGAAGCCGGAAATTTGATTGCCCGGTTAATGACAAATGCGGCAACGTTACGGATCGCACTGGAAGTCGATGTCGGCAGCGGAGCGAATTGGGATGAGGCGCATTGACCGTAATCAACCGCCGGCTTATCCTCAACCGGCTTGATTTGGCAAACGCGACGCTTTCTCTGGCGAACGCGAGAAAAAACTAGCCCACAACCTCCAACAAAAAACTGCAAACTTGATTAAAAAGGAGTTGCTCATGCCGTTCAACGACCGCTTGAAACGCCGGTTTAGACCCCGCCAACGCTTCCGCCCCGCCCTCCTCGGTCTCGGCCTGCTGGCGTCGCTCGGCGCTGTGCTGCCGGGATGCTCCGGCGATGACGACAGTTCCCCGCTGACGCGACCTGGAACCGGCGGGTTATGTTAGACTTTTCATCAATTTTCAGCTCTGGCTGACCTTTTACTCACCGGGTAAAAGGCTGATGACCACTCGATGATGTGAAGTGATGATTGATAACTCTTTGCTTTATCCCACGCAGCAACCCCGCCCGAAAATCGCCGTCGTGCTGTCCAGCGGCGGCATTAAACCGCTGGCGGCCATTCCCCTGTTTGAATTTCTCGATGCAGCGCGCATTCCTGTCGATCTGCTGGTGGGATGCAGCGGCGGCAGCGTGATGAGCGCCTTGCGCGGCTCCGGCTATAATGCGGAAACTATCCAGGAACTGATCGGCAAAGTAGCCCGGCGCGGCCTGTTTACCTCGATCAACTTCCGGGCGGTGCTGGGTATGGCCGGGTTGCCGCTGGGTCGGTTCAACGCGCAAACAGGCCTGATCCGTCCGCAGAAACTCAAACAGGCGCTTTACGAAATGTTCGGCGAACGGCGGATTGAAGACCTCTCGCCAAAAACCCTGCTCCAGGCGACGGACATTCAGACCGGCGAGGGTGTCATCATGGAGCAAGGCCCGCTGGTCGATGCGGTTTACGCCTCCAGCGCGGTGTTTCCTCTATTGCCCCCAATTGAAATCGACGGTCGTTGGCTGGGCGATGGTTACTACACGTCCTCACTGCCGGTGATGGAGGCGGTGAAGCGCGACATGGATGTGATTATTGCGGTGATTTTTCACGACCCGATCAATACTGAGGCCAATAGTTATATGGCGTGCTTGTCCAATTACTACACGATTCAGGGTGACGCTATTACCCGGTTTCAACTGGCCTTGTCTATTGATATGCACGAGCATGAAATCATCATTATTAAAGTGCCGTTCAAGAATCCGATCAATATGTGGGACGTTCACTATATCCCGGAAATCATTGAAACCGGCCGGCAGGCGATTGCCGCACGCCAGGATGATATTCTGACTGCGATTCACACCTTTTCCAGCCGGTCTTAATCAGGTTATGACGCCAAAGGCGCTGACTCCCCGGTCTGGCGTTCCATCACCCGACTGCTGGTTCGCCAGAATAACGCCGTGATGATCAGCACAGCGATGCCGCAAACCAACGCGGCGCCATGGACTCCCAGCCACTGGCCCAGCCAGCCGCCCAGCAGATTGCCCACTGGAATGGAGCCGAACGCGGCCAGCAGATAGAAGGCCATGACCCCGGCGCGGCGATGATCGTCGATGTTCAGTTGCAACAAGGTGTTCGCCGCCACGCCTTGGGCGATATAGGCCAGACCGAGCAGCACGGTGACCAGTAATGCCGGCCACAGGCCCTGGGTGACTGAGAGCAGGATCAGCGCCAGCCCCAGCAAGACCGCCGCCTGCCGGAACATCGGCCATAACCGCGCTGACTGACGCTGCGTTCCGACCGCCGCCGCGCCGACCAGCGCCCCGACGCCAATCCCGCCCATCAGCCAGCCCAGTCCTTGCGGGCCAGCGCCAATCACGTCGCGCGCCCAGATCGGCAGCAGCACATACACCGACATCGTTGCAGTGGCCACCGCGCTGTAGGACAACAGCAAATAGCGCAATGCCGGGGCGCGGGCGATGAAGCGCAGGTTGTCGCCCGCCCCGGCACGGGCGTGCGGTTTGTCGGTCAGCGGCGGCGCGCTCAACTGCATGAGCAGCAATGCGCCCATGATGAACAGATAGCTGAGGGCGTTGAGCAGGAAACAGGGCGCCGGGCCGGTTTGCGCCATGACCCAGCCGGCAATCGGCGGCCCAATCGCCCGGCTGGTGTTGAATAGCATGGAATTCAACGAGATCGCCGCCGGGAGATGTTCCCGGTTGTTCACCAGTCCGGGGACGAAGGCCTGACGGGCCGGGCTATCGAAGGCGGTCAGCACGCTCTGCAAACAGCCCATGACCACAATCAGCGTCAGGGTCAAGGCGTCAAAATGGGTCAACACGGCCAACGCCAGCGCCTGCACCATGAACAACCCTTGCAGGACCAGGAGCAGCCGCCGGCGGTCGAAACGATCCACCAGTGCGCCGGCCAGCGGCAGGAGAATCAGCACCGGCAGGTTGATGGCGGCGCTGAAATAGCCCAGCCAAAGCGCGGAATCGGTCAACTGGTACAGTAACCAGTTGAAGGTCGTGCTTTGTATCCAGTAGCCGATCAGGGAAAAACCCTGGCCGACGAAGAACAGGCGGTAGTTGCGTTCCCGGAAGGTCTTGAGCAGATTTAACATTCCCGGTTCTCTAGGCTTTCCGGCCGGGATCAGTCAAAGCGATGAAGCGTTCGGTGTAGTCCGCTTCCGGGAGCTGATAACCGACGATTTTCGGCTTGGCCTGATAGCCGCCGCGCTGCAACAGCGCCTCCAGCCAGCCCGAACGCATCAGCCGCAGCTTGGGCGGCTTGAGCAGACCTTGACCACGATAGTTGTTGTAAGCGTGATTCAAGGCCCGCAAGCCTTGTTCATAATGCTCCAGGAACCTTTGCCAACGCTCTTCATCACATTCCGCCATGGGTTCCACGCACAGTTGGTAAGCCAGCGCGGCTTCATCCGCCAGCCATTGATAATGGCGAACGCTGACTTCACTGCTTTGTTGAGCAGATTCCATGGCCTGGGCAACTTGGCGGGCGTCCACTTTCTCGCCGACCAGATTGACCGCATCCCCCACCTTGCGCAGGAACGTCACTTGCGGCGCTTGGCCCAGGAAACCATTGACCTCGACCAGATCGCCCAGGCAGTAGCGGTACAGGCCGGCGGCGCTGGTCAGCACCAGTTGGTAATGCTGGCCGACTTGCAGTTCATGGGCTAACAGGGTCGGCGCATCCGGGGCGGCGGGCGTGGCTTCCGGCAGGAATTCAAAGAAAATTCCATGAATCGCCAGAACGCCGGCAGAGGTCTCATCATGCAGCGGAATGGTGAACAGGCCCTCGCTGGCTCCGTAGCCGTATTCACGGAAGACCGTTTCCGGCGGGCAGCTTTCCGCCAGTTCCGCGAGAAACCGGCTCATCAATCCGGTTTTCCAGCAGACGATCAGACGCAGATTCGGCCACGCGCTCCGGGCGGATAATCCGCCCAGCGCCTCCAGCGCGGCGGCGCGTTCGGGATTGGGCCGCAAGCCGGCTTCCAGCCGCTGGTGCAGTTCATCCGGGAGCGGCGTCGGCGGTGAGAGCCGTCCGCTGCGAAGGTCGGCAATGATGGATGTAGCGTGCGCGGGAATCGCGTTGAACAGTTGGGTGAAACTGTGCGGATTGTTGCCGACCGCCAAGGCCAGATTCCGTTCCAGGGCAAAGCGCAACAGGGCGTAGGCGCGGCTGGCCGGATCGCTGATTTCCAGCACTGCCGGCGGATAGGCGAAGCGTTGTTCCAGCGCCTTGGGCGGACGGGTCATGGCCAAGCCGGAGGCTGCGCCGTAGGGAATGCCGCTGGCGGTGTGACCGGTGACTGCCGGATTGGCCAGCGCCAGAATGTCGCCCTGCAATACTTCAGGATGATCCTGCAACACGCCGAGCAGGCGCAGGTTCATGGTGACGGCGCTGGCCTGTTGCGCCGCTTCATTCAGGGGAATGAGCTTGGGGACGCCGGTGGTGCCCGTGGTGCGCACGAAGCGCAACACCGGCTGATCCACGGTCAGGGCGTTCGCCTCCCCATCAACTAGGGCGGTCACCCAAGGCTCGACGCCGTTCCAGTCGCGCAGGGGAACCCGCTGGCGGAAATCCGCGATGGAGCGCATCGCGGCGAAATCATGCTCCCGGCCAAAGCGACTGGCGGCGTTGCGCTGGATCAGCTCCAGCAACAGTTGTTCCTGAGTTCGGGCGGCGTCCTGACACAGCGCGGCGAAGCGTTGCCACAGGGCCGGACCTTGCAGGGCGGATAATTCGCGGGAAAACGTCATGACAAGGCAACTCCAGGTTTCAGGCGGAACGGGATGACATTTGGTAGTGCGGGTCCTGCCGGCGCACATAATCCAGCAGGGCGCGACTGTCCTTTTCCGCCAGCTCGATCCGGTCATAGTCCACCGCACAGCCCAGCAGGCAGGTCATCAGCAGCGCATCGCCGTCGCGCACCCCGCCCGGCAGGACGCCGGTGAAGAAAAATCCAACCTGTTGCAGTGTCGCGGCGACCGCCGGGGTATGCGGATCGAACAGATTGAGAAAGCAGAACACCACCGGGGTTTTGTTCAAGCGCAGGCCAAACAGCCGTTCCTTGACCTGAGCGAGCAAATCGCTGCCGGCCGCCTGCACCGACAGTTGCGCCAGATTCCGTTCCCGCTCGATGACAATCTCCAGTTGGCTGGCGATATCCGGCAGCGGCGCGGCGGCGGTCTCCAGTTCGGCGGGCAGCTCGCAACGCTCGTAGACATCGGCGATAAAGTCGCGGTGCGCTTCGGGAACGTACAGGGTGACCGGCGCCCGTTCCGCCAGGGTCTGGAACACCAGCAACGTGGAAATGCGCTGGGGAACCTGGTCGGTGATGCCTTTGAACTCGACGGTTTCCGGGCTGCGCGCCGGCAACAGCCCGACCGCAACGCCCAGACCCTGGCGGTTGACCCGCTGCGAAGAGGTGTGGGCGGTGGTGAAATTGATATAAATCCCGGCCAGCCCCAGTTGCTCGACCGCCGCCTGCAAGGCCGCCATGCCGACCTTTTCCGCCAGACCGTGGCCGCGTGCTTCCTGGCGGGTCGCCGCCAGTCCAATTTCCGCCAGGGTCGGCATGTCCGGCGAACGCAGCAGCGCCACATGCGACGCCACCCTGCCGTTGCCCAGCACCGCGACAAAGGAATGCAGCCATCCTTCGGCTTGCAGGCGGCGCAAGCGGTCCGGGTAATACGGCACGTCCGACATGTAGGTGTAGCGGTAGGCGTCATAGATCAGCCGCGACACTTCCACTGCTTCCGCCGGCAGCATGGGCCGCACTTGCAGGGCAGCGAAATCTTCGGGACTGGGCAAGGCGGCGGCGGCGCGAAAATCGGGCTGTTCCGCTGGCGGTTGCCAGGAACCGCGCAGGCGCTTCACCAGGCGGATTTCCTTGCCGCGTCCGCCCAGATTGCGCGCCTGGAATACATCGACCAGCCGGGCGGCCAGATACCGCCCCAGACCCGGCGGCGCCTCCAGCGTGTCTGGATCGATCCCGGTAAAATCCGGCAGCAGTTCCGGGTCAAAGGGCCGGCCCCGGTCGCGGAAGATGATCTCCAGTTGCTCGGCTTCCTGAACGCATTCGACGGCAAAGCTCACCGCTTCGCCGGCGGCGTAGGCGTGTTGCAGGATATTGGCGCTGAGTTCCTCGGCGGCGATTTCCAGATGGGTCAACTCCGGTTCCTGGAAACCCATGGTCGTTGCGCAACTTCTGACGAACGTCTGAACCACCGGCACGGCGTTCAGCGCATTGGGCGCCGACAGGTGGAAACGATTGTTGGGCCAATCGGACTCTTTGGACATGGTGCGCGGCTCCGCTAGAACAAGCTGATTCGGATAAGGTGCGTCATGATAAACTTTCCATCAGCGTTTGGGCGCATGACCTCCATTTCACCAACGGGAGAAAATAATGGATATCCAAGAACAGCGTCAGGGCGATGTGATCGTGCTGGGGCCGGTGGGTCGGCTGGACAGCCTGAGCTGCCGTGAATTTGAAGGCCGACTGTTGAACGCCTTGAATGAAAGCGGCGCGGTGGTCGTCGATTGCGCAGCGATGGAATACATCAGCAGCGCCGGGCTGCGGGTGCTGTTGGTAGCCGCCAAGCAGGCCCGCGCCGCCAACAGCCGGCTGGCCCTGGCGGCGCTGCGCGACAATCCCCGCGAAGTGTTCGACATCAGCGGCTTTTCGGCGATTTTCGCCATTCACCCCACCGTCGAGGCGGCGCTGGCGGCGCTCGTCTGATCGCCGTCTCGCCCGGATCATGCTGCCCGCCGGTTTCACGCTCGGCGCGTACCGCATCGAAGCCCTGATCGGGCGCGGGGCGATGGGCGCGGTTTATCGGGGCGTCCATTTGGATAGCGGCGCACCGGCGGCGCTGAAAATCATTCACGCTGATCTCTTGGCCGGACAGGAGCGCGAGATCATGCAGGCGCGTTTTCGTCAGGAAGCGCACATCGGCCTTCAGTTGCGTCATCCGCTGATCGTGCGGGTTTATGACTGCGGCGAGCAAAACGACCTGCTCTATCTGTCCATGGAGCTGGTCGAAGGCCAGGAACTGGGTCACCTGCTCACCCAGCAACCGGCGCTGCCGCTGGGTATGCATTTGGCGGTCGCCCTGCAAGTCCTCAACGCCCTGACCTACATCCATCAACACGGCGTGGTCCACCGCGACATCAAGCCCTCCAACATCATGGTGCGCCCGGACTACACCATCGCCCTGACTGATTTCGGCATCGCCCATCTGCGCGGCTCGCAACTGACCCAAGTCGGCGAGCTGCTCGGATCGCCGCTGTACATGGCTCCAGAACAGTTGCGCGGCGAAGCGGTGGACTCACGCGCCGATTTATTTTCCCTGGGCGTGTTGCTGTATTTGCTGCTGACCCATCGCAAACCGTTCATGGCCGATTCGCTGGCGGCCTTGATGCAAAAAATCCTGCACGAAGACCCGGAGCCGCCCTCACGCGCCAACCCGGCCCTGCCGACGATTTTCGACGCGGTGTTGCAACGGGCGCTGGAAAAAGACCCGGCGCGGCGCTTCACCAGCGCCAGCGCATTCGCCGATGCGCTGCGCCAAGCCCGCGCCGAGGCGCTGGATGCAACGCGGATCGCCCCAGCGCCGCGCAGCCGGAGACCCACTGCGTCGGCGGATGCGCTCGCGGTGCAAGCGCCGCTGACAGAATTCTGGATTGCGCCGCTCACGGCGCTGGTGCAGGAATGTCTGAGCGAACGGGCCACCATCAGCCGGCTGCGCCAGCTAGAACAGCAATTGAGCGCAGCTCTGGCCCAGGTCAGTCGTACCTCATTGACAGAAAGCCTGACCTTATACCGGCAGCGCCTGCAAAGCTGGTGCGCCGAACAACCGCTGGGGGCGCTCGCCGAGCGGATCGAACAGGCAGCGCCGCTGCCGGGGCGGATTCTGCATGACGCCCGGGGCGACTGGCTGGAGTTGGTGCGCCTGTTCGCCCTGTTGGATAACGCCGGGCGACAACTCGGCCTGGCCCCGGTCGCCGCCCGCCAACAAATCATCGACGTCCTGAGCGGAGCTTTTCTCAACTACTCCAGTCTGCTGAATATCTTGCTGTTCAGCGCCGACGGCCCGCAATTAACCCGGATTTCTGCCGATCTGATCCGCCTGGACCTGCTGCAACTGGCTGTGGAAGAACTCGGCGCAGACGTTGAAGTGCGCCAGATGCGGCAAACCCTGCGCCTGTTCGCCAATCAGGTCATCAGCCGGGTCAACGCCCTGATCCGTCACTTCCTTGACGGCCACGATCCGCTGGCGCGCTTTGATGTCGCCAACGTGCTGGTCGAGGTCGAAGAGCTGATCGCTCTGGCCGAGCGCCTGCTGGCGGATAGCCAGGTGGTCGCGGTCGGTCAACCGGGCGGCCTGGCCATGGCCCAGCTCATTGAGAACGCCCGGAGTTTGGGCCAAGCGCTGGCCGGCGAGCTGATTCAGCACTGGCGTCATGAAGAACAGCGCACCCGCGACTACGGGCAACCGGCGTTCAGCGCCGGACAAGCGGTGTTCCTCGGTCGGCTGCGGCAACTGGGCCTGCTCTACCGTTTTGCCGCCTACTGGCAGACCAGCGAGGCGCAACTGAATACGCTGTACCAATGGGCCAGGGATTTGCGCGGTGCGCTGGAGAATCTCGCCAATGCCCTGTTGGCCGCCCTGGAAACCGGCATTCACCCGACCGCCACCGCAAATTTGCTGTGGGCGCGCCTGACCGTGATCGCCGAGCTGGCCGAGCAGTTCGGCTGGCCCGAACTGCATCAGCGGGTATTGCTGGCGGCCCGCAGTTGGGCGCGAACCGTCTGACGGCGCACCGGCTGGACAAATCGCCGGACGTACCGAATGATACGCCAGCATCGCCCCTGGCGGGCGAGTGTAGCTTGCTTAATCACAATCAACCGACAGGGATACATAAGATGCGTTTGCGCTGGTGGCTGCTGTTGCTGTTGACGCCGGGCTTGGGCCAAAGCCAGGAAGCGGCGCAACCCGCCGGGCTGGAGCCGATTCCAGACGGCCCGCCGGAAGCCTCGCGGGACTCGCAGGTTCCGGCCCCGGAAATCACGATTCGTCAGATGGGCGATCAGGGGTCCGTTGAGGAATATCGCGCTGGCGGGGTGCTGTACATGGTCCGGGTCAATCCGAGCAAAGGCCCGGCTTATTACTTGGTGGACAGCGATGGCGACGGCAATCTGGAAACCCGCTATAACGATTTGCAAAGCCCGTTGGCGATTCCCGCCTGGGTGTTGCTGCGCTGGTAAGCCCAGCCGCTGGCGCACAAGCAACGGGCGGTGCTCTACTGCGGCTCCGCCCGATGCAGCGCATCCGCAACATCCCGCCGCAGTTGCAGGCGAACTTTGGCCCGTTGCGCTGTTTTTGCGGAAAGGTGGGCGCCGCCTTTACGCAGGATCGGCGCGGCGGCGACCGGGTTGCGGCGCGGGCGCTGAGTCGTTTTTCCCATATTCAAGGCTCGCTAAGAATTGAATAAGCGACGCAGCAAAACCCGCTGCCGGCGACAACGCTCCTGACAATCAGGCATACAAAAATCGGGATTTCCGGGTCACGCATCATCCGCACGATTCAGCAGCGTTCGCATCACGCCCACCACCCGCGCCGTCGTCGCATCCGCCGGCGTCTCCCGCCCGACCATGTAGCTCATCAGCAGCGGGTCTTGCAGCTCCAGCAACGCCGCGAACGCCTGCAGCTCTTCCGCCGACGCTTCCAGGTAATGCTGTTCCAGATAGCCGAGCGTCAGTAAATCCAGTTCCTTCATGCCGCGCCGGCAGCGCCAGCGCAATTTGCCGATCAGTTCATCCACGATTAAAGCCTCCACGAAAAAAGCCCCTCGCCCGCGAACGGGAAAGGGGCCGGGGGTCAGGCCAAACCAGCGTTTACCGCCGTTCCACCATCAGTTTCTTGATTTCCGCAATCGCCTTGGCGGGATTTAATCCCTTCGGGCAGGTCTTGGTGCAATTCATGATGGTGTGGCAACGATACAACCGGAACGGGTCTTCCAGATTATCCAGCCGCTCGCCGGTGAACTCATCGCGGCTGTCCACGATCCAGCGATAGGCTTGTAGCAAAATCGAGGGACCGAGATAACGCTCGCCATTCCACCAGTAGCTGGGGCAACTGGTCGAGCAGCAGGCGCACAGGATGCATTCATACAACCCGTCCAGCTTGGCGCGGTCTTCCTTGGATTGCAGGCGCTCGCGGGCCGGAGCCGGGGTCGCCGACTGCAACCAGGGCTTGATCGACGCATATTGCGCATAGAAATGAGTCAGATCCGGCACCAGATCCTTGATCACCGACATGTGCGGCAGCGGATAAATCTTCACCTCGCCCTTGACGTCGCTGATCGCCTTGGTGCAGGCCAGGGTATTCGTACCGTCGATGTTCATCGCGCAGGAACCGCACACGCCTTCGCGGCAGGAGCGCCGGAAGGTCAGGGTCGGATCGATCTCATTTTTGATCTTGAGCAGCGCATCCAGCACCATCGGCCCGCAAGCGGCCAGATCGACTTCGTAGGTGTCCATGTGCGGATTTTCGCCGCTGTCCGGATCCCAGCGGTAAATCTGGAAACGCTTGACGTTTTTGGCGCCAGTCCCGGCATAGTAGGTCTTGCCCTTGCCGATGACGGAATTGGCCGGAAGTTTGAATTGAGCCATGGCATCGTCCCCTTAGTACGTGCGCTTCTTGGGCGGAATGTACTCCACCTCATTGGTCAACGTGTAGGTGTGGACCGGCCGGTAGTCAATCGTGACCCCGCCCTTCGCATCCAGCCACGCCAGGGTGTGCTTCATCCAGTTCTGGTCATCGCGATCCGGGTAATCTTCGCGGGCGTGCGCGCCGCGACTTTCCAGCCGGTTGATCGCCGACTTGATGGAGACCATCGCGCAACCGAGCAGATTGTCCAGCTCCAGGGTCTCGACCAGATCGGAATTCCACACCAGACTGCGGTCGGTGACGCCGATATGCTCGAAACCGGCAAATACTTCTTCCAGCAGCTTGATGCCTTCGGCCATGGATTCGCCGGTGCGGAACACCGCCGCGTGATTCTGCATGGTGCGCTGCATGCGCATCCGCAGGCTGGCGGTCGGATTCTCGCCCTTGGCATTGCGCAGCCGGTCAAAGCGGGCGACGATCTTGTCCACCGACGCCTGCGGCAGTGCGCCGTGCGGGCTGTTCGGCGCGATCAGCTCGGCGCAACGAATCGCCGCAGCGCGGCCAAACACCACGATGTCGAGCAGCGAGTTGGAACCGAGCCGGTTGGCCCCATGCACCGACACGCAGGCGGCTTCGCCAATCGCCATCAGGCCGGGGATCACCGTATCCGGGTTGCCATCCTTGAGGATGACCACTTCGCCGCGATAATTGGTCGGGATGCCGCCCATGTTGTAATGCACGGTCGGCAACACCGGGGCTGGCTCCTTGGTCACATCGACGCCGGCGAAAATCCGTGCGGTTTCGGCGATGCCGGGCAGGCGCTCGTTGATGACATCCGCGCCCAAATGCTCCAGATGCAGATGAATATGGTCTTTATGCTCGCCGACGCCGCGCCCTTCGCGGATTTCAATCGTCATGGACCGGCTGACCACGTCACGAGAGGCGAGGTCCTTGGCGTTCGGCGCATAACGTTCCATGAAGCGCTCGCCCAGTGAATTGGTCAGATAACCGCCTTCGCCGCGACAGCCTTCGGTCATCAGACAGCCGGAACCGTAAATGCCGGTGGGATGGAACTGGAGGTCGCCGAGAAGTAGGAGCGGCCATAACCGCCGGTAGCCAGCACGGTCTGATGGGCGCGGAACACATGCAGCGAGCCGTCAGCCAAGTCCCAGGCCACCACGCCCCGGCACGCGCCGTCGTCATCCATGATCAGATCAAGGGCGAAGTATTCGATAAAAAATTCAGCGCTGTGCTTGAGCGCCTGCTGATACAGCGTATGCAGAATGGCGTGACCGGTGCGGTCGGCGGCGGCGCAGGTGCGCTGGGCGATGCCTTCGCCAAAGTTAGTGGTCATGCCGCCGAACGGGCGCTGATAGATTTTGCCTTCTTCCGTCCGGGAGAACGGCACGCCGTAATGTTCCAGCTCGATGACCGCCGGCACCGCCTCGCGGCACATGTATTCAATCGCGTCCTGGTCGCCGAGCCAGTCCGAGCCTTTTACGGTGTCGTACATGTGCCACTGCCACAGGTCCTGGCCCATGTTGGCCAGCGCCGCCGACATGCCGCCCTGCGCGGCCACGGTGTGGCTGCGGGTCGGGAATACTTTGGTCAGGCACGCCGTTTTCAAACCTTTCTGCGCCATGCCGAACGTGGCGCGCAACCCCGCGCCGCCAGCGCCCACCACCACCACGTCGTAATTATGGTGAATCAGTTTGTATGTATTGGACATGAAACTTCAGCCTCTGGTAGTGAACATCAGGCCAGTGCAATCTTGAGCACGGCGACGATGGAAATCGCGCCCAGCACGAATAACACGAATTGCGTAGCCAGTATGGCGATTAACTTTTTGCTTTCTGGCCGAACGTAGTCTTCGTAAATGACCTGCATCCCCAGATTGGCGTGATAAAACAGCACCGCCAGGAGCGCGATCATCAGCCCGGCGTTGACTGGATGACTCATCCAGTGCTGGAAAGCGGCGTAATCGACGCGGGAGATCGACAACAGGGAAATGACAAACCAGAGAACCAGCGGAATCAGGATGACTGAGGTGACGCGCTGCATCCACCAGTGATGGGTGCCGTCTTTGGCCGAACCCAGACCGCGAACGAAGCCTAGCGGGGTGCGAATGCTCATGGAATGTCTCTCCTCAGGGCGCGGCGATCAGCCAGCACAGGAAGGTCAGAATGATGGACGACCACACCACCCACCAGCCGGATTTGGTCGCTTCATCCAGTTCAAAGCCGCAGCCGGCATCCCAGAACAAATGGCGAATGCCGTTGGCCAGGTGATAGAACAGCGCCCAGGTCCACAGGAACATGAATAATTGACCGAGCATCGAACCCAGCACGCTTTGGGCGTGTTGAAAGGCTTCCGGGCCGAGCGCGGCGGAGGCCAGCCAATACACCAGCAGCAGGGTGCCGACCACCAGCCCGGCGCCAGTAGC
The DNA here is from genome assembly GCA_039807355.1 of Candidatus Competibacteraceae bacterium. Taxonomy (GTDB): domain Bacteria; phylum Pseudomonadota; class Gammaproteobacteria; order Competibacterales; family Competibacteraceae; genus UBA2383. Next base: position 2,667 of record JBDHRB010000002.1, on the reverse strand, counting down.
GCGGTGGGTGATGGACAGAATCGAGGTCATTTGGGGCTTGTAGTAAGGGCCGATCATGAACGGCGACAGCGGCCGTTTATTCGCGGACATACGGTTCTCCTCGTTACGCAGTGGCAAACAACGTGAATCTTCGTTTTGTGCAATGAAAGCATACCAAATACCGCATGAATTTTCGGGAAATCTGACCTTCGGCCAAAGCGCCAAGGTCAGAAACCCGGAGTTCCCACGGCGCTGGCGGGGGTCAGAAATCGATGCAGCGTCCGGCTTTTTCCCAATCGCCGTAGCGGGTGGGTTCGGGGCCTTTCGGGCCGCCATATTCCTTGGGGCGCTGGGGAGGGGTTACATCTTGAGGGGGGGGTGGAGTTACAGACGGCTGCGGGGGCCGTGCGGGTTCATCGTTCTTGTTCATGGCAACTCACTATGGGTTAGTGGATGGCGCTGGCGAGCCATCCTGGCCCCAGGGGTGGGCGGGGCCGCCGGAAGTTTGGAGTGCGCCTGCGCGGCGATCTGCTCTCTCCGGCTCTACATTTTATTGGGTTATTATGCCGTTCGCTGCTCCTGAACGCAACGAACCCAGAAACCTTCACCGGCCTTCCGCGAACCCAACCACCCGCGCTATCCTGTTTAAAAATCAAGAGGTTCAAAACGATGATTCCAGAATGGAGCGAGTTTCTTGCAGGGTGCGGCGGCTCGGTTGTCGCCGGTCGGACCGAACATTTTGCTCATGCCGAGGCGGAACTCCAGGCGGCGCTGCATGACGGTGCGATATGCAGCGATCTGTCGCATCAGGGCCTGATTGCCGCGCACGGTACTGACGCCGTTCAGTTTCTCCAAGGGCAACTGACCTGCGATGTGCAGCGCGTTTCCGCCGATCACAGTCTCCTTGGAGCCTTCTGCTCGCCCAAGGGTCGGGTGCTGGCGAGTTTCCGGCTGTTCCGGCGCGAGGATGGGTTTTATCTGGAATTGCCGCAGCAACTGGTGGAAATAACGCTGGCCCGATTGCGCAAATATGTGCTGCGCGCCAAGGTGGTTTTGACCGACGCCAGCGACCAATCGGTGCGTTTCGGCGTGGCTGGCCGCGCCGCTGAAGCGGTATTAACCGAACGTTGCGGCGCATTGCCGGCCACCATTAACGACGTTATCCATACCAGAAGCGGCGACCGGTCAGGCGTCACGGTGATCCGCCTGCCGGGAACCCTGCCGCGTTTTGAATTGCACGGCTCCCTGCCGGTCATGCAGAGGTTATGGAAAGCGCTGGATTGCGCCGTCACTTTCACCGGCGCGGAACCGTGGCGCTTGCTGGACATTCTCGCCGGCATTCCCGCGATCTACCCGGAAACCGTGGAAGCGTTCGTGCCGCAGATGCTCAACCTGGACGCGCTGGACGGGATCAGTTTTCAGAAAGGTTGCTACACCGGACAGGAAATCGTCGCCCGCACCCACTATCTGGGCAAGTTGAAACGGCGCATGTACGTTGCGCGGGTGGACAGCGCACAACCGCCCCGGCCCGGCGATCCGTTGTTTTCGCCGCAGGCCGACGCCAGTCAAAGCGCCGGGCGGATTGTCGATGCAGCGCGACATCCTGACGGCGGTTATGCGTTGTTGGCGGTCGCCCTGATCGACTGCGCGGAGCGCGGCGTTTTGCAGTTGGGCGACGCCCAGGGCGCAACGCTGAACCTGGAGCCGCTGCCCTACCCGCTCACTGCGCCGGACTGATTAATCTTCCGCCGCCGTCCAGCCGCCCAGGTCTTTCCAGCGGTTGACGATTTGGCAAAACAGTTCGGCGGTACGCTCGGCGTCGTAAATCGCTGAGTGCGCCTCGCGCTCATTCCATGGAATCCCCGCCGCCTGGAGAGCGCGGGCCAAGACCGTCTGTCCGTAGGCGAGACCGGCCAATGACACCGTGTCGAAATTGCTGAACGGGTGAAACGGACTGCGCTTGATCCGGGTTCGGGCGACCGCCGCGTTGAGAAAGGCCAGATCGAAAAAGGCGTTGTGGCCGACCAGAATGGCGCGGTGGCAACCCGCATCGCGCACTTCGCGGCGCACTTCGCGGAAAATTTCGGTCAACGCTTCGCTTTCCGACACGGCAAAGCGAAAAGGATGATCGGGGTCGATGCCGTTCACCGCCATGGAAGCAGGATCGAGCCGGGCGCCGGGAAACGCCTGGACATGATGCGCCAGCGTGCCAGCAGGGTGCAGATTGCCCTGCCAGTCCATGCGCACGATGACTGCGGCGATTTCCAGCAAGGCGTCGGTCTGGGCGTTCAGGCCGCCGGTTTCGACATCAATGATGACCGGCAGAAATCCCCGGAAACGTTGGGCAATAAGGGGGTTGGGAGCAGGTGAATTCATCGTGTCAGCATACCGGATCAGCGGCGGGAACGCACCCGCGTTGTCCGCTGCGGCGGGCGGCTTATACTTGCCCTGTCCCTTCCAATCTGGAATAGCCGCTCATGCGCTCCATCGCCCGCGACGCGCTGACCCGCGAAGTCATCGACTGGCATCAACAGGGTCTGATCAGCCGCGCCCTGCTTGACGTTCTGCTGCCGCGTTACCAAACCCACGGTCAATTTCTGGCGGTGCTGCTGAAATGGCTGGGCCTGTTCGCCCTGTTCCAGTTGGGGCTGGCGGTGCTGGCCTTCATCGCCCTGATGAGCGAATCCG
>JBDHRB010000396.1:0-2988 GCA_039807355.1 Candidatus Competibacteraceae bacterium | reverse complement strand
ATTCAAAACTTGCCCTGATGAAGAAGGGATTAAGACTGACAGCACAAACAAGCAGAAGAATGGCCACGAATTCAAAACTTGCCCTGATGAAGAAGGGATTAAGACATAGGCAAGGTTTGCTCCGTCATACCAGACCTCTGATTCAAAACTTGCCCTGATGAAGAAGGGATTAAGACTCAATCTTGCGCTTCACATCGTGAGGAAGCGCCATTCAAAACTTGCCCTGATGAAGAAGGGATTAAGACCCGGGGACATCCCTTTCCATTTGATACTGGAAAATTCAAAACTTGCCCTGATGAAGAAGGGATTAAGACTATCGCTCCCATTATACCAGACTCAAACAAACTGTATTCAAAACTTGCCCTGATGAAGAAGGGATTAAGACACGAACACTTCGAAGGAATTCGTATCCTCCCCGAGATTCAAAACTTGCCCTGATGAAGAAGGGATTAAGACCTCCGGTTTCCAACCGACCTCGGGACGGGCACCGAATTCAAAACTTGCCCTGATGAAGAAGGGATTAAGACCTCCTGACCGACAACGAATCGAGCCCTATATGGGATTCAAAACTTGCCCTGATGAAGAAGGGATTAAGACATTTCGAGTTCTCTCGGGCGCATACCATTTTTCAATATTCAAAACTTGCCCTGATGAAGAAGGGATTAAGACGACGGCGAAAAGGCTGGCATCGACCTGGCCGCTTTATTCAAAACTTGCCCTGATGAAGAAGGGATTAAGACCGCCCGGTCAGGTCGGACAGCTTGGTCATCCTGATATTCAAAACTTGCCCTGATGAAGAAGGGATTAAGACGCCATAAAGGCTCTTATCATGGCCAAAAACCCCACCATTCAAAACTTGCCCTGATGAAGAAGGGATTAAGACCGGGACGTTCGGACAGACTGAGGCCGTACCCTCCTATTCAAAACTTGCCCTGATGAAGAAGGGATTAAGACTAGGGAGACCGTATCCATCCCGCCCGGCGTATCTTATTCAAAACTTGCCCTGATGAAGAAGGGATTAAGACCTGCTGCTTTCCTTCACTAGGAAAATGACAACCGATTCAAAACTTGCCCTGATGAAGAAGGGATTAAGACCGACAAACGAAAGTCTGCCGTAAGATGGAACGTTATTCAAAACTTGCCCTGATGAAGAAGGGATTAAGACGTCGGCCTCGGTGGAGGTGGCGAAGTGGCGCGATTCAAAACTTGCCCTGATGAAGAAGGGATTAAGACCGTTCAAGCGGATGTCCTTCACATGGAGGTGTTATTCAAAACTTGCCCTGATGAAGAAGGGATTAAGACGCCAGGTTGTTTCGCCCATACAAAACCCTTGCAAATTCAAAACTTGCCCTGATGAAGAAGGGATTAAGACCAGGTTGCACACCCGTCCATTATAACAACTGCGTATTCAAAACTTGCCCTGATGAAGAAGGGATTAAGACCCTCTTTTACGTTCTCTCCCAAACGCAAATAGAGAATTCAAAACTTGCCCTGATGAAGAAGGGATTAAGACGGGAGGATTGTTGCCGTAGAAAAGTCCATATGAATTCAAAACTTGCCCTGATGAAGAAGGGATTAAGACATATGGGCCGATCTGCTGATAGGGGGTATCATCATTCAAAACTTGCCCTGATGAAGAAGGGATTAAGACCCCGTCGTTTATCCGGCACGCTCGCCGGATCCAGATTCAAAACTTGCCCTGATGAAGAAGGGATTAAGACGAGGTACAAGAAGCCAACTGCTTGGCTTCTGTTGGATTCAAAACTTGCCCTGATGAAGAAGGGATTAAGACATCGAAAAAAAATCCCCCACAGTTTCCTATGGGGGATTCAAAACTTGCCCTGATGAAGAAGGGATTAAGACACCATCATTCGCGACGAGCATTTTGAGTACATCGCATTCAAAACTTGCCCTGATGAAGAAGGGATTAAGACAACTGGTGTGACAAGGCTTTGGGAGGATTGTTGCCATTCAAAACTTGCCCTGATGAAGAAGGGATTAAGACACCTTGAACTGTCCGGCCTGGCAGTCGCTCCGCATTCAAAACTTGCCCTGATGAAGAAGGGATTAAGACACATCGGAGAGTCGGGCATGGCTGAAGCCCGCCCATTCAAAACTTGCCCTGATGAAGAAGGGATTAAGACCGATGTTGTGGACCGGCATGCGCCATGCCTGGGGATTCAAAACTTGCCCTGATGAAGAAGGGATTAAGACCGCGCCATGGGGACGGGCAGCGCCCAGTACCGTAGATTCAAAACTTGCCCTGATGAAGAAGGGATTAAGACGTCACTTGTTTCGCTATGCTACGATATGCCCCAAATTCAAAACTTGCCCTGATGAAGAAGGGATTAAGACGATTTGGGTTGTCAGACGGTAGCGAGACCTAGCTATTCAAAACTTGCCCTGATGAAGAAGGGATTAAGACGCCCAGGAAAAGGCTGAGAAAAACGCCATCATCAAATTCAAAACTTGCCCTGATGAAGAAGGGATTAAGACACGGGCGTGGCGACGGACACAAGCTCAAGGGAGATTCAAAACTTGCCCTGATGAAGAAGGGATTAAGACACCTCTGTATTTTCCATCTTCCTATCCTCGTGATATTCAAAACTTGCCCTGATGAAGAAGGGATTAAGACCGAGTGTAATCCTCGTGAGTTTTACCGTACTCGTATTCAAAACTTGCCCTGATGAAGAAGGGATTAAGACCGATGCCACAGTACCGCCAGTTTCCTTACTATAGAATTCAAAACTTGCCCTGATGAAGAAGGGATTAAGACAATGAGGAGAAGCGGATCGCCGTTTCGGTTTTTGGATTCAAAACTTGCCCTGATGAAGAAGGGATTAAGACAGTGATTTCCGATGGGCTAATGCCACGAAGCCAGATTCAAAACTTGCCCTGATGAAGAAGGGATTAAGACAGCCCCCGCATCACGATATGTGTGGTACTGCCCCGATTCAAAACTTGCCCTGATGAAGAAGGGATTAAGAC
>JBDHRB010000395.1:0-2989 GCA_039807355.1 Candidatus Competibacteraceae bacterium | reverse complement strand
TCGCCGACCTTGACGTTGGTCACGTCCTTGCCGACCTTGTAGACGATGCCGGAGGCGTCGCTGCCGCCGATGTGGAAATCTTCCGGCTCGCCGGCCTTGTTGCGAGCGCCAATGACGTTGACCGGAATCCCCAATCCGGCCCAGACATTGTTGTAGTTGATGCCCGCCGCCATGACGTAGACCAGCACTTCATCATCGGCAATGCTCGGCACATCGACCACTTCCTGCTTGAAGGCCTCGGTCGGCTTGCCGAAGCGCTCGGCGCGAATCAGCCAGGCGTGCATTTTTTTCGGGATGATGCCCAGCGGGGGCATTTCGCCAACGTTATACAGTTCTTTAGCCATGCTGCGTTCCTCATCTTGTAGGGGTGGTTATGGGTTTAGGAAATTTGCATGTCAGGAATCGCGCTTCGACAGAATGCGGGCGCACAGAGCTTCATAGGCGGTAATCGGCGAACAGCGCGGCGCTTGCGTCAATTGCGCAAACAGCGCCTGTTCGCCGCCCAACCGATTCACTCCGTAACGCCCAAATTCCTCGCGCAGGTGCTTGACCAGCCATTCCGCCTGACAGCGTTGGCGGCGGATGGTGAGCTGGCCGCGTTCCAGCAGCCAGCGTCGATGCTGCTCCAATGCATCGGCCAGCGCCTCAATCCCGCTGCCCAACGCCGCGCTGGCGGACAGCGCCGGTGCTTGCCAGCCGTCAACGTCGCGGCGTCGGCCCAGCGTGGTTTTCAATTCGGACAGGGTTTTGCGCGCCGCCAGGCCAATATCTTCCTTGTTGACGACGATGACCTGCGGGACTTCCATGATCCCGGCCTTGAGAAACTGAATGCTGTCGCCGGAGGCGGGCTGGGCGACAAAGCAGGTGGTGTCGGTCATCTTGGAAACGTCGATTTCCTTCTGCCCGACCCCGACCGTCTCCACCAGCACGATGTCGAACGCCGCCAGCATCGCCAGGCTCATCGGCCAGACTTCGGCGCTGAGGCCGCCAAATTCGCCGCGACAGGCCAGCGAGCGGATGAACACTTCCCGGTCCGCGCCGCTAGCGTGCATCCGCAATCGGTCGCCGAGCAACGCTCCGCCGCTGATTGGGCTGGACGGATCGACCGCCAGAATCGCCACTTTCAAGCCGCGTTGCCGCCACACCTGAATCAGTGACGCGGTTAGCGAGGATTTACCCGCGCCGGGCGGGCCGGTAATCCCGATCAAATGCCCGCCGGTCTCCAGCTTCTCCGCCGGCAAGGCGTCGAGAAACGCGGCGGCGCATTGCCGGGCGGCGGGACGGCGGTCATCCAGCAGGTTCAGCGCCTGAGCCAGCGCCAGGCGTTCGCGGGCGCTGACCGCCTGAGCCAGCGCCGCCGGATCAGGAAGCGCCGGGATCATGCCACCGTAACCGGTTGCAGATCGTGGCTTTTACGGATCAGGTTGAGAATGTCCACCATGATCCCGTTCATGTCGATGTCTTTCGGCGTATACACGGCGGCAATCCCGCGTTCTTTCAACAACTGGGCGTCGCTTTCCGGGATGATGCCGCCGATCACCACCGGCAGGTTTTTCAAACCTACCTGGTTCAACTGGTTGAACACGTCCTCGACCATTTCCACATGGCTGCCGGACAGCACCGACAGGCCGATCAGGTGGACGCCTTCCTCCAGCGCCGCTTTGGCGATCTGCTCCGGGGTCAGGCGGATGCCTTCGTAGACGATCTCAAAGCCGACATCGCGGCCCTTGACCGCGATCTGCTCTGCGCCGTTACTGTGACCGTCCAGCCCCGGTTTGCCGATCAACAGGCGCAGCGGGCGACCCAGTTCATTGCCGGTCTTGACCACTTCGGCGCGGATGGCTACTGCTCTCGCGCCGCGACTGTCGTCATTGGCGGGAATATCAATGCCGGTCGGTGCGCGGTATTCGCCGAAAATGTCGCGCAAGGTTTGCGACCATTCGCCGGTGGTGACGCCGGCGTGAGCGCAGAGAATCGACGCCGGCATGATGTTGGCACCGCTGCGAGCCGTTTCCGCCAGATTGGCCAACGCTGCCTTGACCTCGGCTTGATTGCGCTGGGCGCGGAAGGCGTTGAGCCGCTCGATCTGCTCGCGTTCGGCGCGCGGATCGACCTTCATAATGCCGCTGTCCTTGCCGCCGGTCAGCGGCGATTGTTCGGTTTCCTTGTAGCAGTTCAGGCCAATAATCTTCAGGTCGCCGCGTTCAATCGCCCGCATCCGGTCAGTGTGGCTGGACACCAGTTGCCGTTTGACATAGCCGGATTCAATCGCCTGCACCATACCGCCCTGTTCCTGGACCCGGGCCATTTCTGCGGTCGCGCCGTCCACCAGCGCCTTGACCTTGGCGGCGATCACCGGCGAGCCGTCGAAAATGTCGCCGTATTCCAGCAAATCGGTTTCAAAAGCCAGCACCTGCTGCATCCGCAGCGCCCATTGCTGATCCCATGGACGCGGCAAACCGAGCGCCTCATTCCAGGCCGGGAGCTGAATGGCGCGGGCGCGGGCGTTCTTCGACAGGCTGACGCCGAGCATTTCCAGGACGATGCGCTGGACGTTGTTTTCCGGCTGCGCTTCGGTCAGACCCAGGGAATTGACCTGCACGCCGTAGCGGAAGCGGCGCATTTCTTCACTTTGTGCGCCATAGCGTTGCTGGGCCAGTTGATCCCACATCTCGCCGAACGCCCGCATCTTGCAGGTTTCCTCGACGAAGCGGATGCCGGCGTTGACGAAGAAGGAAATCCGCCCGACCACCTGTTCAAAACCGTCCGCGCCGATCTGGCCGGAATCGCGCACCGCGTCGAGAATGGCAATCGCGGTAGACAGGGCGTAAGCCAATTCCTGGGTCGGGGTCGCGCCGGCTTCTTGCAGGTGATAGCTGCAAATATTGGTCGGATTCCACTTGGGAATGTTTTTGACCGTGTAGGCGATGATGTCGGTAATCAATCGCACGGAAGGCTGCGGCGGGAAAATGTAGGTGCCGCGCGACAG
>JBDHRB010000394.1:0-3017 GCA_039807355.1 Candidatus Competibacteraceae bacterium | reverse complement strand
AGTCGTCGAATTCCCGATGGATATGACTCCACAGGGAATGCGCCACACCGAGCGCGGCGTAGCAATCATTGACGGTTCCGACCATCACCCGCACCGCCCGCACGTCAAAAATCTGCTCAAAAGACAGATTCTTACGCTGCATCTTCCGCCAGATGCTGTAGATGTGCTTAACCCGACCGCTGACCTCGGCGTCGATGTGCGCATCGCGCAGATGGTTGCGCAACTCTTCCATGGCCCGGGCGATGTAATGCTCGCGGTCGGCGCGGCGCTGCTCCAACGCCGAGGCGATCTGCTTGTATGCCTGCGGCTCCAGATAGCGTAACGCCAGGTCTTCCATTTCCCACTTGATCCGGCCAATACCCAAGCGATTGGCCAGCGGCGAAAAAATGTCCAGGGTTTCCCGGGCAATCCGCCGCTGTTCCTCGACCTGCCAATGGCCGAGGTGACGCAGGGTGTGCAACTGCATGGCCAGCCGGATCAACACCACGCGCAGATCCTGGGCCATGGCCAACAGCATCTTGCGCAGGCTTTCCAACTGCCGACCGATGGGCTGGCTGTTCTGATGCAGTTCGCCAATCGCGTCGAGCTTGAGCAAGCCATCGACCATCTGCGCTACCGCCGGGCCGAATTCGTCGCGCACTTTGGCAAGCGGCCACTGCCCGGAAGCCGCCAGGGCGTGCAGCAAGGCTGCCGCTGCGGTCTCGTGATCCATGCCAAGATCGGCCAGCAGATCGGCGACCGCCAGTTCCGGTTCGCCGCTACAGGCGTAAGCGCGGCGCACCAGTTCAATCTGCGCCGGCGACCACTGTACCTGCAAGGTATTCAACCATGTATCGAAATCCGCGCCGGCCAGCGCGGTCTGCCTGGAAGCGACCATGATCCATCTCCAGCGGATTGAAGAAACGGACTTGATACCGCCGCCGGGAATCGGCGGCGGCGAACTGCGGGGAGGTTCAATCAGCGGACAGACCCTCTCCCAGCGTGCGGGGAGAGGGCGGGCGACGCCCTGGAGGGCGAGGGAAATCGCCGTTTAATTATTCTTGGCGCCCTGATCCACCCACTGCCGCAAGAGAGCGAGTTGCGCTTCCGGCAGTTTCACCTTGCCATGCGGCATCTGGATCGAGGGATTGACGCCGGGGCGTCCCTCAACCAGCCGGTTCAGGCTGCTGTTCAGGCTCTGGCCGGGAATGATGACCGGCCCCAGCTTGGTGCCTTTCATCAGCTCCTCATAGGTGCTGACCGCCAGGCCGCTCTTTTGATAGCCTTCGCCGTCCGGCGCGGTATGGCACTCAGCGCAGGCCGCTTTCAGGATCGGAGACACGTCTTTCTGGAAGCTGACCGGCTTGTTCGGGCCTTCCCCGGAGCAGCCCGCCAGCACGCCCAGCCCCAAAACCAACGCGGATGCAAACAGTGTGTGCGAATTCATGATGATCCTTTGGATTGTTTGACGGGTTCTGATGGGTTTGCATGAAACACGGTTGATTTTATCAGATACCACCTTAATCCCCACAAAAAACCATCCTTAGAGGAATCGGCGTTATACTTACTCGAATCAATGGCCGGGTTACGGAATTGACGCCGGCGACGCCGCCACCCGGCTTGGCGGTCTGGATCGTCAACTCCCGTCGGACACAGCCTCAACCGTCAACATAAAACCAGGATGAATAACGTGACGAGCCCGAAACTCAACCCCGAATTGCAGCGCATCATCGAAGCCCGCCATCATGACCCCTTCGCGGTGCTGGGCCGCCACCCCCAAGAGAAGAAGGTCATCGTGCGCGCTCATCTGCCCTACGCCCAGGAAGTGTATATCGCCGAGGGCAGTCTGCCGATGCAGCGCATCCCCAACACCGATCTTTTCGAGTGGCAAGGCAAGCTGGAGCAGGTTCCTGACCGCTACCGGCTGATCTGGCGCGACGCCGACCATCACGAACATATCTCCTACGATCCCTACTGCTTCCTGCCGCAAATCCCCGATTTCGACCTGTACCTGTTTGGCGAAGGCAAGCACTGGCATTCCTACCGCTTTCTCGGCGCACACCGGCACGAAGCGGACGGCGTGGCCGGCGTGCTGTTTGCGGTCTGGGCGCCGAATGCCGAACGGGTCAGCGTGGTTGGCAACTTCAATCGCTGGGACGGTCGGGTTCATCCGATGCGCGTGCGCGGCGGCAGCGGCGTCTGGGAGCTGTTCATCCCCAATCTCTGCCCCGGCGATCTGTACAAGTTTGAAATCCGCAACCGCCACAGCGGCGCGGTCTTCCTCAAATCCGATCCTTACGGTCAGCACTTCGAGCTGCGGCCCAGCACCGCCAACATCGTCACCAAACCCAGCGCCTACGCCTGGCGCGACACAGAATGGCTGGACAAGCGCAAGAGCGCCGACTGGCTGCACCAATCCATGTCGGTTTACGAAGTCCATCTCGGCTCCTGGCGGCGCGGCCCGGAAGGCGAATTTCTCAACTACCGGGATTTGGCCCACCAACTGGTCGATTACGTCAAAGAGCTGGGTTTCAGCCACATCGAGCTGCTGCCGATCACCGAGCATCCTTACGACGCTTCCTGGGGCTATCAGACCACCGGCTATTACGCGCCGACCAGCCGCTTTGGCACGCCCGACGACTTCCGTTACTTCATCGACTACTGCCACCAGCATGATGTCGGGGTGATCCTCGACTGGGTGCCGGCGCACTTTCCCAAAGACGCGCACGGCCTGGCCCGTTTCGACGGCGAGGCCCTGTACGAACACACCGATCCGCGCAAGGGCGAACATCTCGACTGGGGTACGCTGATTTTCAATTTTGGCCGTTACGAGGTGAAGAACTTCCTGCTGTCCAGCGCCTTGTATTGGATTGAGGAATTTCATCTCGACGGGCTGCGCGTCGATGCAGTGGCCTCGATGCTCTATCTCGACTACTCGCGCAAGGAAGGCGAGTGGATTCCCAACAAGTACGGCGGGCGTGAGAATCTGGAAGCGATTGACTTCATGCGCGAACTGAACACGGTGGTGCATAGCGAGC
>JBDHRB010000393.1:0-3041 GCA_039807355.1 Candidatus Competibacteraceae bacterium | reverse complement strand
CATTTCCCACCTCCGAAGCTTCCCAATCCGTTGAATCTAATTATAAACCCAATTGATTCTAAAGAAAATCCCGATTCTGATTAAGGGCCGCCGGCCAGGTGATCCTCGCCCGACAACCGATCCCGCCAAGCGCCCGCCCCAACTCTTGGATTATCATTGCAGGAATTAAACCACCGAGGATGGCCCTGTCATGTATGAGTTCCTGCAATACCAAGTCCGCGACGCAATGACCGCTGACCCCATCGCTATCAGTCCCAGCGCCAAACTCCGCGAGGTCGAAGCGCTGTTTGAATCGCATGACTTCAACGGCGTGCCGGTCGTCGATGAGCAGCAACATCTGCTCGGCATCCTCACCAAATTTGACTTGCTCAAAGCCTTTAGTTTCGATGCCCACGCCATGGTCCCTCACTATGATGAAATCATGGAGCAAACCGCTGAAACGGTCATGACCTCCAAGCCGGTCAGCGTCGAACCGCATTTGCCACTCAGTCGTCTGTTGCAAAAACTGGTGGAGATGCGCACCAAAAGCCTGCCGGTGGTGGAACAGGGCCGACTGGTCGGCGTCATCGCCCGTGAAGACGTACTCAAGGCCCTGCGCCGCGCCGCGATTCAGCACGAAATCCCGACGCACGAGGAACCGCTGCCATGACCACCCTGCTCTACACCCACCCGGACTGTCTGCAACACGACACCGGCTTCGGTCATCCCGAATGCTCCGCCCGGCTCACCGCCATTCTCAACGTGCTGAAAACTTCTCCGTTCGCCGCCCTGGAATGGCGCGACGCGCCGCTGGCCTCCGATGAACAACTGACCCGGATGCACCCCGCCGCCCATGTCGAACGAATTTTCGCCCACATTCCCAAACATGGGCATTACGCCATCGACGGCGACACCATTGTTTCCCCGCAATCCGGCGCAGCCGCCCGGCGCTCGGCGGGCGCGGTGTGCGCGGCGGTGGACGCAATCCTGAATGGCGAAGCCAATAACGCCTTCTGCGCGATTCGTCCGCCCGGTCATCACGCCGAACCGAATCAGGCGATGGGCTTTTGCCTGTTCGCCAACGCCGCGATTGGCGCGGCGCACGCCCGCCATATCCACGGCCTGGAGCGGGTAGCGATCATCGACTTCGACGTGCATCACGGCAACGGCACCCAGGCGGCGCTCGAAAACGATCCCGGCTATCTCTATATTTCCACCCATCAGGCGCACATCTACCCCGGCACCGGTCGCCGCGATGAGTGCGGCGTCGGCAATATCGTCAATATCCCGCTGATCGCCAACAGCGGCACCGCCGATCTGCACCATGTCTGGCAACAGGACATCGAACCGGCCCTGCGCCAGTTTCAGCCGCAACTGCTGCTGATCTCCGCCGGCTTCGACGCGCATTACCTGGACCCGCTGGCGGAATTGAATTTCAACGAAGACGACTACGCCTGGCTGACCCGGCAGATTCTGGCGGTCGCCCAGGACTGCTGCGCCGGGCGGGTGGTGTCGATTCTGGAAGGCGGCTACAGCCTGCCGGCGCTGGCGGCCAGCGTCGCCGCGCACGTCAAGGCGCTGATGGAAGTCCACCGGGCGGCGCAACGCTCTCTGATTAAAAGCATTCTCGAACGGCAAAAGGCTAAGAAAAACACCGGCTGAATAGCGCCGGACGCCAAACCCTTTCAGACTGGACTATCATAGAGAACATTGGAAAAACGCGAACCCCAATTGCGAGGATTGAGAGTAATGTCACGAAGCAGAGCGGTGGCGGTCTACACGGGCGAAGCACTAGGCCGCTACGGATTCGAGGATCATCCTTTCGGCGAAGACCGCATTCACGCCTTCTGGGATGAAATGCACATCCGTCATCTCGACTACCAAGTGCGCGTGTTTCACCCTGTGGCCGCCACTGAAGAACAGCTCCTGCTGTTCCATACCCCCGACTATGTGGAAAAGGTCAAAACCCTGTCGGAAACCGGCGAGGGCCTGCTGGATTACGGCGATACCCCGGCCTACAAGGGCGTGTTTGAAGACGCCTCCATCGTGGTCGGCACGGTGGTCGACGCCACCCACAAACTGATGAACAATCAGGCGCGGCGGATTTTCGTCCCCATCGCCGGCCTGCATCACGGTATGCCCGACACCGCTTCCGGCTTTTGCGTGTTCAACGACGCCGGGGTGGCGATCAAAATCCTGCAACAGGATTACGGGCTGGAGCGGATCGCCTATGTCGATATCGACGCCCATCACGGCGACGGCGTGTTCTACCCGTTTGAATCCGACCCCAAGCTGATTTTCGCCGACATCCACGAAGACGGACGCTATAACTTCCCGCAAAGCGGCTTTCCCCACGAAATCGGCAAGGGCGAAGCCAAGGGCCGCAAGCTGAACATCCCGCTGCTGCCGCTATCGGCGGACGAAGACTTTCTGATGATGTGGGACAAGGTGGAAGCCTTCCTGCGTGAGTGGAAACCCCAGTTCATCATCATGAATTGCGGCGCTGACGGTCTGGACGGCGACCCGCTGGCCCACTTGCACTACACCTCGCGCGCCCACCGCCGCGCCGCCACCGGGCTATGCCAGATTGCTGAAGAATTTGCGGAAGGCCGGATTCTCGGCGTCGGCGGCGGCGGCTACGATCTGCGCAACGTCGGCAAGGCCTGGGTCGCGGTGATCGACGCCTTCCTGGAAAGCCCGATGCCCTGAACCGCCGGAGCCGCCCAGGGTCGCCTGGCCTCGTATCGGCGATTCCCCCCAGCGCCGACAAATCGGGTATGATTCGCGGTTTTCCATGCCCGCGCTTTTCTCCAGCGGGCGCTTGCCCTTGCAGAGGTTGCTTATGTTCAGTCGAGAGATGCGGATCGCCGGGTTTGATGATGCGTTGCAGGCCGCCCTGCAAGGCGAGAAACAGCGCCAGGAAGCCCACATCGAGCTGATCGCCTCGGAAAACTACGCCAGCCCCAGAGTGTTGGAAGCGCAGGGTTCGGTGCTGACCAACAAGTACGCCGAAGGCTATCCGGGCAAACGCTATTACGGCGGCTGCGAGTTCGTGGACATCG
>JBDHRB010000392.1:0-3054 GCA_039807355.1 Candidatus Competibacteraceae bacterium | reverse complement strand
CGCCCCTTGACCCATTCTACGACCTTGCGCACCACCGTAATGTGTTCTTCAAAATCCAGAGTGGCGGATTCGCCCGTCGTGCCCACGGCGATGATGGCGTCGGTTCCGTTCTCAATGTGGAACTCGACCAGCCGCGCCAGCGCCGCGAAATCCAATGCCCCATCCGCCTGCATTGGCGTTACCACCGCCACCATGCTGCCACGAAACATACGCTGTTTACTCCTAATGAACCCACAATCGCTGCATGGTACGGATCACAGGCGGGCTTGACAAGCGCCCGACCGGCCATGACTGCTTGCCATTCATGCTCTTACCTGCCGCGGCCAGCGCCCCGGTTTTTTTATTAGTTCAGCGATTGCGCAACACATTGCGTCCATCCAAAATAGCCGCCCGCTGCCCGCCGCCGGATGCGCTGATGGGCTATGACAACCGCGTTTCGCAACCTACCCCGACTGCTTCGGAGATGCCGAATGACGATGAACCCAACGGTTTGCAAAACCGCCTTGCTGATCCTCGCGCTCGCCGTTTCCCTCAGCAGCAAGGCCGGCGAGGTTTTGGACAACGTGAAATCACGCGGACAACTGCGCTGCGGGGTCAGCGAAGGCATACCGGGTTTCTCCGCCCGCGACGCTGGCGAATCCTGGCGCGGGCTGGACATCGACTTTTGCCGGGCGGTGGCGGCGGCGGTGCTGGGCGACCCGGACAAGGCGCAGTTTGTTCCGCTGGCGGCCTCGGCCCGTTTCCCCGCCCTGCAAGCGCGCAAGATTGATCTGTTGCTGAACAACACCACCTGGACGTTGACCCGCGAGGCGGTGTTAAAAGTCCAGTTTCCCGGCATTCTCTTTTACGACGGCCAGGGCTTCATGGTTCCCGCCGCGGCGGGTATCTCCCAGATCACCGACCTGAATGACGCAACGATCTGCGTTGAAAAGGGCACCACGAATCAACGCAACCTGATCGCCTATTTCAAGGCGCACGGCGGGTCGGTGAAACCGCTGGTGATCGACTCGGCGCCGGAAGCGGCGGCGGCCTTCTTCGAGGGTCGTTGTCGCGCCTACACCTCCGATGCCGGTCAACTGGCGGCGATGCGCCTGCGCGCCCCGGAAAACCCGCAGGATTTCGTCATTCTCCCGGAACGCATCTCCAAGGAACCGCTCAGCGCCGTGGTCTGGGCCGGCGACTCCGAGTGGAACACCGTGGTGCGCTGGGTTTTGAACATCCTGATCCTCGCCGAGGAATACGGCGTGACCCGCGACAACCTCGATGCGGTGATCGCAGAGAATCAGAACCCGCTGGTGCGGCGCTCCGCCGATGAACGCGACCGAATCGCCCAAGCCTTGGGGATCGAGCCGCGCTGGGGCGCACGGGCGATCCGGGCGGTCGGCAACTACGGGGAAATGTACGAGCGCAACGTCGGGCGCGACAGTCCGCTCAAGATCGAACGCGGCCTGAACCGGCTATGGACTCAGGGCGGCCTCCATTATGCGCCGCCGCTTGATTAAACAACCAATATGACCAATTTCCAACTCTATGTAACTTTAAGCGTTTTTACTGTGGTCATTTTGTTGATCGCGTTCGATCTGATCGACATGGCGGTTGCCGCCCTGCTTGGCGTCAGCATTTTGATCGCATTCGGGATTCTCGACAACGGCGACCTGATGCCGATTGTAAACACCGCTGGCGGGCCACTCTCCCTGCTTTTCGGCGGCATGGTGGTGGCGCGAGTCATTAGCAAGACCGGAATTTTTGAGTGGCTTGGCAATGCGCTGTTGCGCGCCACCGGCGGCAGCGGCAAACGCCTGCTGCTACTCATCTTCGCGCTGTTGTTGCCGCTCAATGCGTTTCTACCCAATGCCACGGTGGTGATTCTGGTCGCGCCGATCATCATCCGCGTCTGTCAGGCGCTCAAGGTGGATTTCGTCGGCCCCATGATCGTCACTGCCATCATCAGTAATGCCGCCGGGATGCTGACCCTGGTCAGCGATCCGGCCACCTTTCTGGTGGGCCGGGCGATTGGCGTGTCGTTCATTGATTATCTACAGATGGTCAGCCTGGGCGGTCTGCTGGCTGCACTGGTCGTCGTGCCTTTTTTGCCGCGCTTGCTGCCACAGGTCTGGAACGTGCAAGTGGCTCTGCCGCCCAGCGCCCCGGTCGCCATCAAGTATCCTGGTTTCCTGGTGCTGTCATTGCTGGTGGTGTTGATGATGGTGGCCCTGTTCATTATGGGAGAATCCTTGCCCACTCGCATCATTCCGCCCCAAGTGGCGATCATCGGGGCTTCGCTGGCGCTGCTCGTGGTCTACAGCGTGCGCATCGAACCGGTGAGCGAGGTCATCCGCGATGTGGACTGGAAAACCCTGGTGTTTCTCGGCGCGATCTTCACCTTGGTGCAAGCCTTCATTAAGACCGATCTGCTGCAAGGCCTATCGATCCAGCTTTACCACTGGTTCGGAACCGAGTTTACGTTAGTAGCGCTGGTCACTTTGGTCAGCATCGGCACGATTGGGTTCGTGGTCGCCAATATCCCGTTAGTCGCTACCGCACTGGTGATGATCCAGGGCTACTTGGTCGCGGCTGAAGCGGTGCCCGAAATTGCGTTGGCTGCCGGTTTTACCGATTGGCCCGCCGCTACGCTGCCGGTGTTCGTGGCCATGATGTTCGGCGGCACTCTCGGTGGCAACGCCACCTTGATCGGTGCTTCGGCCAATATTGTGGCTGTCGGTATCTGTGCGGCGCAGGGGCATCGGGTCAGCTTCATGCAATTCCTGCGCATCGGATTGCCAATCACAGTGGTGCAGTTGTCGGTCGGGGCGCTCTATGTTGTGGCGCTGGCCGCGATTCTGGGCTAGGCGTCTGTAACACAGCGAACCCCGGTTTTCACCCCCGCCGGATAGCGGTACACTGAGTTTCCCCAACTCTTCTGCGTCCCTTGCCTCTAGGAAGTCCCGCCCGTGAAAAACTACCTGGTCATTTCCGCCCTGGGCGAAGATCGTCCCGGCTTGGTCAACGAGCTGTCCCGGGCGATCCTGGATTGCGACTGCACGATTATTGACA
>JBDHRB010000391.1:0-3057 GCA_039807355.1 Candidatus Competibacteraceae bacterium | reverse complement strand
ACGCAGTGCAGAAATTCTCAAAACCGTTATTTCGGAGGAAGCGGCTGCGGAGATTGCAGGAAGAAGCCGCGGTACGGATGAAAGCGGTGGCGACGCCAAGATTCTGGCCGTACCGATCAAGAAAGAATGCGCCCAATACGATTACATCGAATCCTACGAGCAGATGTCCAAGACCCTGCTGGCCCGGATCGCCCACTTTTTCCAGCATTACAAGGACCTCGACTCCGGCAAATGGGTGCAGATCGACGGCTGGAGCGGCGTCGAGGAAGCCAAGGCCGAGGTGATGCGCAGCGTCGAGCGCTACCATAACCTTCAAAAATAGCTGACCCGGAAAAACTCCGTCCTCCCCCGGACTGGGGGAGGACCGTCAGCGCAACAGCCACGCGAAACTCTGCAAAACCAGCCAGGCGTACACCGCCGCCAGCGCATCATCGAACATGATGCCGAAACCGCCGCCGATGTTCCGGTCCGCCTGGCGAATCGGCCAGGGTTTGACAATATCGAACAGCCGGAACAGGGCGAATCCGGCGATCACCCACAGCCACCCCGGCGGCGCAGCAATCATGGTGATCCAGTAGCCGATCACTTCATCCCAGACAATCGCCGGATGGTCATGCACCCCCAGGTCGCGGGCGGTGCGGTCGCAAATCCACACCCCCAGCGCAAAACCGCTCGCGGTCAGCAACAGATAAATCCACAACGGCAGCGGCTGCATCAACAGATAGAGCGGAATCGCCGCCAGCGTGCCAAACGTGCCGGGCGCTTGCGGTGCGCAGCCGGAACCAAAACCCAGCGCCAGAAAATGCACCGGATCGCGGAAGACCCGCGTGCAAGGCTTTGGATGAACGCCCTCGGTGGGCGGAGACGCGGGCATTGAGGGGCGTTGCTGCATTTTTCCTCCGGCAGGTCGAGCCAAGTGGAACACAGTATGGCAAACCGCCGGGATTCCGCCTAACCTTGCAAACTATTTCCCAGCAATCAATGCCCTAACGCCCATGAACTGGCCCAATACGATACTGACCGAACGTCTCGGCATCCGCTATCCGCTTATCCAAGCGCCAATGGCCGGCGGCCCCGGAACCCCACAACTGGCGGCTGCGGTGTGCAACGCCGGCGGTCTGGGGTGTTTAGCCGGCAGTTACCTGCACGCCGAGGCGCTGCGCCAGGCGATTGCTGAAGTGCGCGCCCTCACCGATCAACCGTTCGCGGTTAACCTGTCGGCGGCGCATCCGGCCAAAGCGGATCCGGTGCGTATCGCTCGCGCCCAGGAATTGCTTGCCCCGTTCCGCGCCGAACTGGGATTGCCGCCGGAACCGCCGCCATTGCCAGAATTACCCGGACTGGACGAACAACTGGAGGTGATTCTGGAAGAGCGGGTTCCCGTCTTGAGCTTCATCTTCGGTGCGCCCGACGCCGCCTATTTGGGCCTGCTGCGCGAGGCGGGAATCGTCTTGATCGGGGCCGCCACCCACCTGCTGGAAGCGATTGTGCTTGAAGAATCCGGGGTGGATTTCATCATTGCCCAGGGCGCGGAAGCTGGCGGGCATCGCAGCGCGTTTGTCGGCCCTCCCGAACAGGGTCTGGTGGGAACGATCACCCTGACGCCGCTGCTGGCCCGGCATGTGGCGGTTCCTATCATCGCCGCCGGCGGGGTGATGGACGGACGCGGCATCGCTGCCGCGCAGATGCTCGGTGCGGTCGGCGTGCAGATGGGTACGGCCTTCCTCGCCTGCCCGGAGAGCGGTGCGCATCCCGCCTACAAGGCGCTGCTTCGTCAGGGCAGCGAATTGTCCACGACCCTGACCCGCACTTTCAGCGGACGCCATGGCCGGGTGCTGCGCAATCGCTTGGTCAATGCGCTGCACGCTTATGAAGCGGAACTGCCGGGTTTTCCGCTGCAACTGTTTCTCACCCAGGATTTGCAACGGGCGGCGCTGGAGCGCGGGTTGACCGATTTCATGGCGCTGTGGGCCGGGCAGGGTTGCCATTTGTGCGAGGAACAGCCCGCCGCCGAACTGATTGCCGCCTGGGTAGAACAGGCGACGCGCTTACTTTGCCGGGAAGAACCGCCGTTGCCGCAGACCGCCATCGTCGAGCCAATGATCGACCCCGCCTTGTTCATTTGAGCTGGGGCGCTGCGGATCATTGCGGGAAAACCCGCCCGTAGACCTGCCGGGAACGGGCGATGGGTTTTATCAGCAGATTCCCACGCTCGTCGATGCTCTGCAATGCGCGGCAATCGGCTGTAATGGGATTCAGGCGGGCGTCGCCAGTTTAAGGCCGACGATACCGCTGATAATCAGTGCAACGCTGATCAGCCGCGCCGGGTTGGCCGGTTCGTCGAGCAGTACAATTCCGAGAATCACCGTACCGACCGCCCCCACCCCAACCCACACACTGTATGCAGTGCCCAAGGGCAGCGACTTCATGGCAATACTGAGCAGCCACAGACTTAGGATCATCGCCAGCACCGTGCCCATCGTAGGCCATAGGCGGGTAAAGCCCTCGGTGTATTTCAATCCGATGGCCCAACCGACCTCGAACAGTCCGGCAATAATCAGAATAACCCAAGCCATATAATGTTCCTTTGAAAAGTGCGGGGCGCTCCCCGATGGGTGTTGGAACAATGAGGTAATTCCCACTTCCGGCGCAACAGCCGGATGGATAAGGCCAACCCGCCGGGTGTCGGTCAGGCGCAATCACCGGTCAGGCTGGTAAGTTTTATTTCCATCTGCGCTAATTGTTCCGGGGTATTCGCATTGCAAAATATCGCTGGGCAGTCAGCAAATTCTACCGGCGCAGGCTGATATTGTTGCAACCAGCGCCCTACGCCGCCTCGATCCATTGCCAGCCATTCTGCTAAATCATCGCGTAAAGCGACCGGTAATAATGCAAATACCGGCTGCCAAAAACCCTCGCTAAATCCCATGCTGACGGTTGCGTTTTGCGCTTTTAATTTCGCCCACATCCGTTGCGCATAATCCGCTGGCAATAACGGTGAATCGCAGGGTGCGGTCAATAAATACCGGGTGCGGGCAGCCTGCATCGCCGCCAACA
>JBDHRB010000390.1:0-3061 GCA_039807355.1 Candidatus Competibacteraceae bacterium | reverse complement strand
AGTTTCTTTGTAGACATCCACCGGCAGGAAGAACTGGAACTTGGTTGACGCGGTGAACTGGTCGAGCGTGAACTTGACGCACTCGGCGTTGAACGGCTCGCCATTGGAGAACTCTACACCCTGCTTCAGCGTCAGATCGAGCGTGACATCATCGACCCACTCGTAGCTCTCGGCCAGCCACGGCTGGATGGTTGCTCCGTCGGAATCGAAAATCATGAGCTGTTCGACGATCTGCGCAAAGATCGACTGGAACGATGCTGACGTCGTATCGACCGGGTTCAGCGTGGTCGGGTCGACGTTGTGGCCGATCACCAGCTCGGCATCGGTAGCAGCCGGCTGAGATTCCTCAGTCGGCTCCGCCTCAGCTTCTTCCGTGCTTGTCGATTCTGCTGGTGCCTCGGTCGCGGTCGCTTCAGCGCCGCTCTCAGCAGTTGTTGCCGTCGACTCGGCGCCCGTGGAGCCTTCCGAGGTGGCAGTTGCTGCCGGAGTATCGTCCTCATCGTCGCCACCACAGGCGACCAGCAATGCAGATGCAATCGTACCTGCGACGAAAGTCCGTCGTGTCAGCCGAAATCCCATCGGATCGCGTAGCATGTTCATTCACTCCTCACAAAGACGAGACGCTGAATAGCGGTTCCCGTTCCCCTAACTCTTGGCCGCCGTCGCCCCTCCTTCGATTGCAGCCAGCATGTCCTCCGTCGAGAGGACCGTCGCGTAGACGCCGTTCAGCACATTGACCGAGTTGCGATGCAACTCCTCTGTCCATGCTGCGCACGCGTCGTCGATCATGACTGCCTGGTAGCTGCGGTCTGCAGCATCCCGGACTGCCGACTCCACGCAGCCGTTGGTGAAGACGCCGCAGAAGATCAGCGTCTTCATCTCCATGTTGTGGAGGACGTAGTCGATATTGGTGCCGTTGAAGACGCCGCTGCATGTCTTGGTGAACACCAGCTCATCACCCTGCGGCGCGACATCCTCCACGAACGCCGCCTCCTTCGAGCCGGGCGCGAAATGGAAATTGGCGTTCTTGTGCTCGCGGCTGCGGTCGCGCCCGTCCTGCGTCATCGACTGGATACCAACGTGAATGACTTCGATCCCGGCGCGCCGGCACGCGTCCTGTAGCGCCCGGATGTTGGGCAGCACCTGCTCGCTCAGGCGCTGGGCGTAATAGGTGGTGATGTCGCCATCGCCGCGATCTCTGAGCTGCTTCAGCAACCCATAATCTGGGTGTGCATCGCCATACTGCACGTCAACGACGACAAGTGCCGTGTGGGCAGCGCCGAAATCTGGCGCAGGCAACGGAGGATAGCGACGCGCAAACCGCTCGCGCGAAACGTCGGTCATCATGCTCTCCTGGTCTGTGTGGCTGAAACCAGCGGGCGGTGTTTTCACCCGCATTCCTCAGTGCGGCTTACAAATCTCCGGTCAACCTCACCTCATAGCCTCCCCTTCCTCCGCGGACGTGTCGTCGCCCCAACGATCACCGGTTCCTGTTCGCGAAGGGATCGAAGGCATCGCGGATGGCGTCACCGATCAGGTTGAAGGCCAGGACGGTAAGGACAATCGCGACACCAGGAAAGAGCGTGACCCACCACGCCTCGAACATGTAGTTGCGTCCGTCTCCGATGAGCCCACCCCAGGTCGTACTGGGTGGCTCCGGCCCAAGGCCGAGGAAACTGATGGCCGATTCCGTCAGGATGAATGAGGCGAGGTTGAGCGTTGCCAGAACGAAGATCGGTGAGGCGACGTTCGGCAACAGGTGGCGGAACATGATGTGGAAGCGACCGGCTCCAACACACTGAGCAGCCTCGACAAACTCCTGCTCGACCACCGTCAGCGTGGCGCTGCGAATGACGCGCGTGTAGCCGGCCCAGCCGGACAGGCCAAGCACGAGGACGACACTGGTGACACTGCGTCCGAGTGCGGCGACAAGGGCGAGTACCAACAACAGCACCGGAAACGCGAGCATGATGTCGACAAATCGCGAAATGATCGTGTCCGTGCGACCGCGCATGTAGCCTGACGCAAGCCCGGCAATCGTCCCGGTGACTGTCGCGATAACTGTCGCTAGCCCGGCGATCAGGAGCGTCAGCCGTGTGCTGCTGAGAATGCGCCAGAACATGTCCCGACCGAGCGCATCAGTGCCGAGCCAGTGCTGACTGTCATTGCCGGTAATACTCGGAGCCTGATGACGCAGCATCAGGTTGATTTCATTGGCCGAGTCAGGCCATAAGCTCCCGGGCACAAGCATGAGGCAAATCGCCAGCGCCAGAAAGATTGCGCTGGCCCGTGCATCCCAGGCACTCCAGAAGGTGGTGAACCGCCGGCTCCACAGTCCGCGTGCTGCCTGCGCTTCAGCGGTTGAATTTGCCTGCGCCAGGGTGCCGGATATCGGCTGCATGTCACTTCCTGCCATCATCAATTACCCGTACTCAGGAGTATCTGATTCGCGGATCGAGCCATGCATAGGCAAGGTCAACCACGATATTCAGCAGGACGACGAACGACGTGAGGATCAGGACCGTACCCTGCACGACCGGGTAATCGCGTGTCTGAATTGCTGCGACTGCAAAGCGGCCAATTCCCGGCCAGGAGAAGACGGTCTCCGTCACCACCGCGCCGGAAAAGACGACGGACGATTGGAGCGCCAAGATCGTCAGGAGCGGGATCATTGCGTTCGGCAGCGCGTGCCGC
Organism: Candidatus Competibacteraceae bacterium; assembly: GCA_039807355.1. Taxonomy (GTDB): domain Bacteria; phylum Pseudomonadota; class Gammaproteobacteria; order Competibacterales; family Competibacteraceae; genus UBA2383. The sequence continues at coordinate 367 of JBDHRB010000390.1, read as the reverse complement.
CAGATGGCGGTTTGCTCGCGCAACCCCTTCGCCCGCGCGGTACGCATATAGTCCTGATGCAGGACATCAAGCATCACCGAGCGGGTGAAGCGCACAATCACGGCAACAAGGTACGAGCTGAGTGTGATCGTCGGCAGGATCAGGTGTTTCAGGCCCTCGCGCCCGCCGGTCGGCAGCCAGCCAAGCTTGACCGACACAACAATGATGAGGACGAGGCCGAGATAGAAACCGGGTACCGCCTGGCCGAAGAGGACCATGATGCGGGCGAGCTTGTCGGAGAGTGATCCGGCCCGAACAGCGGTAAACACTCCGGTTGAGACACCGACGATGACCGCGACAAGGTAGGCGGCGATACCGAGCTCCAAGG
>JBDHRB010000389.1:0-3077 GCA_039807355.1 Candidatus Competibacteraceae bacterium | reverse complement strand
GTTCTCGGACCAGTGGAAATGTAATTGTGTCGTGGTCGAGATTGCCAGCAAGGCTATCGGCAAGAGTGGGATCGATCATGCAGTTGGTGATGCGACCTTGTTGGCAGGCCTTATACATGGCTGGGGTGCTGGCTGCTGCAACTCCGACCAGCGCCGGGACGTAGAGATAGCCCAGGCTCCAGGCGGGCCGCTCCGGGGCGTTCAGGCCAGTGACGATGAAACCGAGCGTCCCGGCCAGGGCGATAGGCAGACCGCAGGCCGCTGAGGTCGCCACCGCCTGACGGATGGAAATATTACACCAGCTCAGAAAAGGCACAGTCAGCGAACCGCCGCCAATGCCGACAATCGCCGAAACGACGCCGATCACGCCGCCGGCCAGGGCCATGCCCGCCGTCCCCGGTAATTCACGATGCGGCGCGGGCTTGGCCCCAAACGCCATTTGCGCCGAGACGGTCAGTACAAATACGGCGAAAATCTTGGTCAGCGCCGCGCTGGGTAACTCATGCGCAATCGCCGCGCCCAGCCAGGCCCCGACGATAATGCCGGGGGTCAGTCGCCACACTGTCGGCCATTGCACCGCCCGGTGCTGATGATGGGCGCGCACCGAAGAGATCGAAGTGACGACAATCGTCGCCAGCGAGGTGCCAATCGCCAGATGCATGATGATCGCATGATTAACGTGCTGGGCGTGGAAAATCCCGGCCAGCACCGGGACGATGATCAGGCCGCCGCCGACGCCGAGCAGGCCGGCCATGACCCCGGCGAAAGCGCCCAGCGCCAGATACAGCAACACAGTCAGGAGCATTGATTCCACCAGTCGGAGTCCTCAGGGTTGCAGCCATTTCAGGCAGAAGCGCATCAACGATCTATGATAAATTTCGTTATAAAAGCGTCGCCATGCGCAAGATCACGCCGGGCGACCATTGTACGGGTGAATGACCGGGTTTGTTCCCGTCCCGGTGATTCCGTTGCAGGCGATAGAAAAACACTGAGGAGCAGGGCAAGATCATGAAAATTCAAAAAATCTGCATATTGGGCGGCGCGGGCTTCGTCGGTCGGCATTTGGCGGCGCGCTTGGCCAATCGCGGTTACGCGCTGCGCGTGCTGACCCGCCATCCGCAACGGCGTCGGGAAATTGAATTATTGCCGGGCGCAGAACTGGTCGGCGCGGATGTCCACGACCCCAAGGCGCTGGCCGAGCAGTTCGCCGGGTGCGACGCGGTGATCAATCTGATCGGCGTCCTGCACGAATACCCCAACCAGAGTTTTCGCGCCGTTCACGCCGAGTTGCCGGCCAAGGTGGTCGAGGCCTGCCGGGCGGCTGGGGTGCGGCGTTTGCTGCACATGAGCGCCTTGCGCGCCGACGCCGATCAGGGGCCGAGCCAATATCTGTTCACCAAGGGCGAAGGCGAACGGACCGTGATGCAGGCCAAAGACCTGGCGGTCACCTGTTTTAAGCCGTCGATTATCTTCGCCCCGGATGATGACTTCTTTAACAAATTCGCCGGTCTGCTCAAATTCAACCTGGTATTGCCGCTGGCCTGTCCAAACAGCCGCTTCGCCCCGGTTTATGTGGAAGATGTGGCGCGGGCGTTTGAGGTCGCCCTGGAAAATGACGCCACCATCGGCCAGAGCTACGAGCTGTGCGGGCCACGGGTGTATACCTTGAAGGAAATCGTCGAGGACATCGCCCGAATGCTGGGCAAGAAGCGCCTGGTGGTCGGTTTGCCCGATTCGCTGGCGCAGTTGCAGGCGAAACTGTTTGGTCTGCTGCCGGTGAAAATCTTCACCCTGGATAATTACCTTTCTCTGCAAGCGGATAGCGTCTGCGCCTGCAATGGCCTGGAGGCGCTGGGTATCGTCCCGCGTTCCGTCGAAGGAATCATGCCGGCGCATTTCGCCGAACATCCCTACGATACGTTGCGCCAGGCGGCGCGGCGCGGCTAAAGCTTCCGCCTCTCCCGCCCTATGGGAGAGGGAAGCCCCGCCCAGACCGATGAGAACGCCGTTGAACGATCAAACCGCCGATCTTGCCGGGGAGGAGCGGGTTCTGCTGTTCACCGATGGCGCTTGCTCCGGTAATCCGGGGCCGGGCGGCTGGGCGGCGTTGCTGCGTTACCGAACCCAAGAGCGGGAACTCTCCGGCGGCGAACCGGCGACGACCAACAACCGCATGGAAATGCTGGCGGTGATTCACGGCCTGGAGGCGCTGAAGCGACCGATGCCGGTGCGGATTTACACCGACAGTCAATATGTGATGAAGGGCGTCACCGCATGGCTGGCCGGCTGGAAGCGGCGCGGCTGGAAAACCGCCGACCGCCAGCCGGTGAAGAATGTCGATCTCTGGCAACGCCTGGAAACGGCGCTCAGTCGCCATCAGGTCGAATGGCAATGGGTGCGCGGCCATGACGGCCATCCGGAAAATGAGCGGGTGGACGCGCTGGCGCGGGCGGCGATTGGGCAAAACCGGCGGGGTTGAAACGGCGCAGGCCGCCGCTGTGCGATTCGGCGGCGGCTAATTCTGGGCGATGTCTTTGAGAATTTCCGCGTATTGTTCCGCGTTGGTGGTGCGCAGCAGGCGGCGCACCGTGGCGCTCAATTCGCCAACCACGCTGTCCTGAATGACTTTTTTGATCTCCAACAGCGCGGTTGGATGCATACTGAACTCGGTCAGGCCCAGACCGAGCAGCAATCGGGTATAGCGGGCGTCGCCGGCCATTTCGCCGCACAGGCTGACCGGGATGCCGGTTTTCTGCCCGGCGCGGATGGTGTGGTGGATCAGCGTCAGCACCGCTGGATGTAACGGATCAAAAAGGTAGTTCACTTCGTCGTCAACCCGATCAATCGCCAGCGTGTATTGAATCAGGTCGTTGGTGCCAATCGACAGAAAATCCAGATAACGGGCGAATTGATCGGCGCACACCGCCGCCGCTGGAACCTCGATCATCCCGCCAACCGGCAGACGTTCGTCAAATCCCAAACCGCGTTCGCGCAGTTCCCGTTTGGTTTCCTCGACCAGCTTGAGAACCTGGAACACTTCCTGGATCGAGGACAGCATCGGAATCATCATCCGCACC
>JBDHRB010000388.1:0-3081 GCA_039807355.1 Candidatus Competibacteraceae bacterium | reverse complement strand
ACGAGAGTTTCCTGAGCGATCCTGAGTCGGTCAGCGAAAATTGGCGGCAGTATTTCCGCAACTTGCAAGCGCAGACCGGCGGCGGCCAGGATGTGGCGCATGGGCCAATCCGCGATTCTTTCGCCCAACTGGCGTTGCGCCCGCAGGCGGTCGGCGGCCTGTCGGTGCTCAACCCGGCAGCGGCGGAAAAGCAGGCCTCGGTGTTGCGCATTATTAACGCTTATCGCAACCGTGGGCATAAAGCCGCTGACCTGGACCCGCTGCGCCTGCGCGAACGCCCGCCGGTGCCGGAGCTGGACCCCGGTTACCACGGCCTGAGCGAAGCCGATATGAGCAGTTCGTTCAACACCGGCTCGCTGGTGGCGCCTTCGCAATGGACCTTGCGGGAAATTCTCAGCCTGATCCGCGACGTGTACACCGGCACCATCGGCTCCGAGTACATGCACATCAACGAGACCGCTGAGAAGCGCTGGATTCAAAAACGCCTGGAGGGTCAGCGCGCCCGGCTGGAGCTGAATGCGGCGCAGCGCAAGGAGCTGCTGCACTGGCTGGTCGCCGCCGAGGGGCTGGAGCGCTACCTGCACACCCGCTACGTCGGTCAGAAACGCTTTTCCCTGGAAGGCGGCGAGAGCCTGATTCCGATGATGGACGAACTGGTGCAGCAGGCTGGCGCCCAGGGCGTGCAGGAAATCATCATCGGCATGGCGCACCGGGGTCGGCTGAATGTGCTGGTCAACATCATCGGCAAATCGCCCAGCGAGCTGTTCGAGGAATTTGAGGGCAAGCGTCGGGTCGGCAACGCCGGCGACGTGAAATACCACATGGGTTTCTCCTCTGATGTGGAAACCCCCGGCGGCGCGGTGCATTTGGCCCTGGCTTTCAACCCCTCGCATCTGGAAATCGTCAATCCGGTGGTCGAAGGTTCCGTGCGCGCCCGCATGGAGCGGCGGCGGCAACCCGGCGCGGAGACTCCGCCCTTCAATACGGTGATGCCGGTGCTGATCCACGGCGACGCCGCGTTCGCCGGCCAAGGCGTGAACATGGAAACCTTCCAGTTCTCGCAGGTGCGCGGCTACCGCACCGGCGGCACCGTGCATATCGTCGTCAACAACCAGATCGGCTTCACCACCAGCAATCCGCTGGATACCCGCTCGGCGCTGTATTGCACCGATGTGGCCAAGATGGTGCAGGCGCCGATCTTCCATGTGAACGGCGATGATCCCGAAGCGGTGCTGTTCGTCACCCGACTGGCGCTCGAATACCGGATGACCTTCAACAAGGATGTGGTCATCGACATCATCTGCTATCGCCGGCTCGGCCATAACGAAGCCGACGAACCGGCCGCCACCCAGCCGATGATGTACAAGAAAATCCGCTCGCGGAAGACCACGGCGGCGCTGTATGCGGAGAAGCTGGCCGCTGAAGGCGTGATCGGCGAAACCGATTTTGCCGACATGCAGACTAAATACCGCGATGACATGGACGCCGGGCGGCAGGTATCGCGTCCGACGTTGCCGCACGCCAAGGGGCAATATTCCATCGACTGGTCGTCTTACTTCAACGAAGACTGGCACGTGCCGGTGCCGACCGCGGTGCCGCAGGCGATCATTCAGGAGCTGTCCGAACGGTTGCTGAAGACGCCGGAAGGTCTGGAGATGCATTCGCGTGTGGCCAAGATCATGGATGACCGGCGCAAGATGGCGGCGGGCGCGTTGCCGCTGGATTGGGGCTTCGCCGAGAATCTGGCCTATGCGACGCTGCTCAAGGAAGGTTATCAGGTGCGCATTTCCGGTCAGGATTGCGGGCGCGGCACGTTCTTCCATCGTCATTCAGTGCTGCACAACCAGAAGGACGGGAGCAGCTACGTTCCGCTGATGCATCTCTATCCTGGCCAGCCGAACTTCATCGTCATCGACTCGATTCTGTCCGAAGAAGCGGTGCTGGGCTTTGAGTACGGCTACTCCACCGCCGAACCGAATGGTCTGATTATCTGGGAAGGCCAGTTCGGCGACTTCGCCAATGGCGCACAGGTGGTGATCGACCAGTTCATCACTTCGGGCCAGACCAAGTGGGGCCGGCTGTGCGGGCTGGTGATGCTGTTGCCGCACGGTTTTGAAGGTCAGGGACCGGAACACTCTTCCGCACGGCTGGAACGTTACCTGCAACTTTGCGCCGAGCAGAATATTCAGGTGGTGGTGCCGTCAACCCCCGCGCAGTGCTTCCACATGCTGCGTCGGCAAATGAAGCGCAGTTTCCGCAAGCCGCTGGTGGTCATGACTCCCAAGAGTCTGTTGCGGCATCGCCTGGCGGTGAACAGCCTGGAGGATCTGACCGAAGGGTCTTTCCAGGAGATCATCCCGGAGATCGACGCGCATGATCCGGCCAAGATCACCCGGGTGGTGGCGTGCAGCGGCAAGGTCTTCTATGACCTGCTCGAAGCCCGCCGCGAGCGCAAGCTGGAACAGGTCGCCATTATCCGCATCGAACAGCTTTATCCATTCCCGCAGGCGCTCTACAACCAGATTCTGGACCAGTATCCGAATCTGACGGATATTGCCTGGTGTCAGGAAGAGCCGAAGAACCAGGGCGCCTGGTATCAGAGCCTGCATCACCTGGAGCGGGGCCTGAAGCCGCAGCAAAAGGTGATTTACGCCGGCCGCGATCCATTGGCGTCGCCGGCGGTCGGGTATTACAGCGTCCATGTCGAGCAACAACAGAAACTCATCAACGAGGCCCTGGGCCAGTAATTTGCTGGTTCAGGTAGAACAACAACCCGGAACAATCAAGGGAAACCCCTAACATGACCGTAGAAGTGAAAGTCCCGTCCCTGCCCGAATCCGTCTCTGACGGCACCTTAGTCAACTGGAAGAAAAAGCCCGGTGAGGCGGTGAAGCGCGGTGAAAACCTCGTCGATCTGGAAACGGACAAGGTGGTGCTGGACATTCCCGCCCCGGCGGATGGCGTGCTCGGCCCAATCCTGCGCCAGGAAGGCGATATCGTCACCACTGGCGACGTGATCGCCACTCTGGAAGAAGGCGCGGTCGCCGAGGCTGCGCCGGCGGCAGCGGCTCCGGCCCCAGC
>JBDHRB010000387.1:0-3083 GCA_039807355.1 Candidatus Competibacteraceae bacterium | reverse complement strand
GCGCGGGCAGCGCGCCTTCTACACGGTGCATCGCCTGCCGCGCCTGTTGTCCAGTCACCAGCGCCGGGTCGGGCCGCGCTCCAGCTATATCGGCAGCGAAGTCTATCTGGCGCTGGTGGATGCGGATGCCGCTCCGCATCGCAGCACTCTGCAACAACTGGCGGTTTCCACCCTATGCACCAACCGCGATTTGCCCCTGCACATGCCGGTTGGGCGCGGCGAAACCGATTTTACCCTCAGTTCTGGAGCGCCGGTCAAAGCCGTGCGCTGCGTCACCGGGCCGACCCAGCCGCGCCCGTCCCGCGCTCATGGCGATACCGCCTGGCGCTTGATCAGTCATCTCAGTCTGAATTATCTGTCGCTGACCGATAGCGATGAGCGTCAGGGCGCGGCGGCGTTGCGCGAATTGTTGGCGCTGTATGGCGATTTGGCCGAAGCCAGCGTGCGCAAACAGATCGACGGCCTGACTTCGATACAATCCCGACCGATTACGCGCCGAGCGCTGATTCCGGGGCCAATCGCCTTTGCCCGGGGTCTGGAAGTGGCGATCAGTCTCGACGAGTCGTCATTTGAAGGGTCCAGCGCGTTTTTACTGGGCGCGGTGCTGGAGCGCTTTTTCGCCAAATACGTCTCGATCAATTCTTTTACTGAAACCGTGGTCCGCTCGCTTGAGCGGGGTGAGATCATGCGATGGCCAGCCCGGATCGGACAGCGGCAGATTCTCTAGACCTTTTGCAGGCGCTACGGCAAGCCCCGTATGCGTTTCACTTCTTTCAGGCGCTGCGCCGCCTGGAATGTCGCTATCGTGAGCAGCCGCGCCTGGGCAAGGCTGCCCGTCTCAGCGATGAACCGCTACGCCTGACCCAGGAGCCGTCAATGGCCTTTGCGCCGGCGACGCTGGCGGGGTTCGATCCCGGCGATGAGACCAGTCCGCCCCGGCTGGCCGAATATTTTCTCGGATTGTTCGGCCCGCAAGGGCCATTGCCGCTGCACCTGACCGAATACGCTTATGAGCGCAAACGCGCCTTTGGCGATCCTACCTTTTCCCGCTTCGCCGATGTGTTTCATCATCGGATGCTCAGTCTGTTTTATCGGGCCTGGGCCGATGCGCAGCCCACCGTCAGTTTTGATCGACCGGAAGCGGATCGCTTCAACGTTTATATCGGCGCTGTATTTGGCCTGGGAATGCCCGCGCTGTGGAATCGGGACGCCGCGCCGGATTTAGCCAAGTTTCACTATGCGGGTCGTCTGGCCGGCCAGACGCGCAACGCCGAAGGTTTGCAAGCGTTATTGGCGGATTTTTTCCATCTGCCGGTGCGGATTGAATCCTTTATCGGGCACTGGCTGACCCTGGATATTTCCAGCCAATGCCGTCTGGGAGAAACGCCGGCGACCGGCTTATTGGGCGTGACCGCGCTGATCGGCGAACGGGTCTGGGATTGTCAGTACAAGTTTCGCATCGTCATCGGGCCGATGAGTTTGGCGGAATTCCAGCGTTTCCTGCCGGGCAGCCCCAGCCTGCGCCGCCTGATCGCCTGGGTGCGCAACTATCTCGGTGATGAATGGCTCTGGGATGTCAATCTGGTGTTGCGGAAAGAGGACGTGCCGCCCTTGAAGCTGGGCGAGGGGTCGCAACTGGGCTGGACCACGTGGCTGACCAGCCAGCCCCTGGCGCAGGATGCCGATGATCTGAAACTGGACGCCATGACGTATGGCCAGTAAGGCCGCAGGTTAAATTGATCCTTTCGCCCCCTTCATTCCTCATCGCTAAAGGAGTCCGAATCCATGGCTGAAATCAGTCGCGTTACTCTGTTCGGGAAGTTGAATAGCCTGGGTTATAAAGCTATTGAAAGCGCCACCGTGTTTTGCAAGCTGCGCGGCAATCCGTATGTGGAGATCGTGCATTGGCTGCACCAGATTTTGCAGCTTCCAGATTCCGATATGCACCGCATCATCCAGCAATTCAATCTGAACCCGGCGCGACTGGCCAAGGATTTTACCGAGACGCTGGATCGCCTGCCGCGTGGGGCGACTTCGATTTCTGACCTGTCCGCTCATGTCGATGCGGCGGTGCGCGAGGCATGGGTCTACGCCACCCTGATGTTCAAGGATGCGCAGGTGCGCACCGGGCATTTGCTGGTCGGGATGTTGAAAACTGCGGATTTGCGCAATGCGCTGCTGGCGATTTCCCGCGAGTTCGACAAGATCAAACTGGATGATTTGACCGAGCGTTTTGGCGAGATCGTCGCGGCCTCGCCAGAATCCGCGTTGCGTGCTACCGATGGTTCGCAGATTGGCGGCGGCGCAGCGCCCGGCGAAGCCAGCGAGGCGATGGCCCCGGCGCAAATGGGCAAGCAGGAGGCGTTGCAACGCTTTTCCGTGGATTTGACCGAGCGGGCGCGTAAAGGCGAACTCGACCCCATCGTGGGCCGCGACGAGGAAATCCGCCAGATCGTCGATATTCTGATGCGTCGCCGCCAGAACAATCCGATCCTGACCGGCGAGGCTGGCGTGGGCAAGACCGCTGTCGTCGAAGGATTCGCCCAGCGCATTGCCTCCGGCGATGTGCCGCCGCCGCTTCAGGAGGTGACTTTGCGAGTGCTGGATGTCGGTCTGTTGCAGGCCGGGGCCAGCATGAAAGGCGAGTTTGAAAACCGTCTGCGCCAGGTCATCGACGAAGTGCAATCTTCGCCCAAGCCGATCATTTTGTTCATCGACGAAGCGCATACCCTGGTCGGGGCGGGCGGCGCAGCCGGCACCGGCGACGCCGCGAATTTGCTGAAACCGGCGCTGGCGCGGGGAAAATTACGCACTATCGCCGCCACTACTTGGGCGGAATACAAGAAACACATCGAAAAAGACCCGGCGCTGACCCGGCGCTTCCAGGTGGTGCAGGTCGGCGAACCGAGCGAAGAAAAAACCGTACTGATGATGCGCGGCATGGCCTCGACCATGGAACAGCACCATCGGGTGCAGATTCTCGATGAGGCGCTGGAAGCGGCGGTTAAGCTGTCGCACCGCTACATCCCGGCCCGCCAGTTGCCGGACAAGGCGGTCAGTCTGCTGGACACCGCCAGCGCCCG
>JBDHRB010000386.1:0-3084 GCA_039807355.1 Candidatus Competibacteraceae bacterium | reverse complement strand
CCTAACTGGGCCTCAGTTCCGCTCAACAGCCGCTCCACCCAGCCGGTGCGCTGGGTGTAATCCAGCACATTCTTTTCGCCAATCACTTCTTCAGCGACCCAGCGCGTGCCGCCCAGCGCGTCTACCAGTCCCAGCGCTACGCCTTGCTCGCCGGTCCACATCAGCCCGCTGAAAATTTCCGGCTGATCCTTCAGGCGCTCGCCCCGGCCCTGTTTGACCGCGTTGATAAATTGCTGATGAATGGCGTCGAGCATGACCTGCAAATGCTGCACTTCTGTCGGATTGACCGGCTTGAACGGATCGAGGAAATCCTTATTGCTGCCGGCGGTGTAGGCGCGGCGCTCCACACCCAGTTTTGCAATCGCCTCGGTGAAGCCGAAACTGTCCATGCGCACGACAATCGAGCCGACGATGCTGGCCCGGTTGGCGTAAATATTCTGCGCCGCCGCCGCGATGTAGTAGCCGCCCGACGCGCACACGTCGCTGGTCACCGCGTGAATCGGGATTTTTGGATACTGCTGGCGCAACCGGCGAATCTCGTCGTAAATCTCCCCGGACTGCACCGGGCTGCCGCCGGGACTGTTGATTTCCAGCACCACGCCGACGGTATGGGTATCTTTAAACGCCTTGCGCAGCGCCTCGATGACATTTTTGGCGCTGGCCTCGCTGCTGCTGGAAATCAGTCCCTCCACCCGCACCAGCGCGGTATGGCGCTTGGCGCTGGCGGTCGTCGTGCTTAATTTGTCCGGCCAAGCCAGCGCCAGCAAAATCACCAGATAGCCGAAAAACAGGAATTTAAAGAAAATTCCCCAACGCCGCGCTCGTCGTTGCTCGGTCACCGCCGCCAGCGCCAGGCGGGTCAGAGTTTCCCGCGCCCAGCGTTCTTCACCGGATGCGGCCAGATTCGGATTCGAGTCGTTCACGTCAAGCCTCCCCGTTCAGTTTGATTCGCGCCGGACCCCAGCGGCGCTGAGTCGCTCCAGCACCGCTTTCAGTTCAGCGTCCAGCGGCGCACTCACTGCGATGTCGCGCCCGCCCAGCGGCAGATTCAGGCTGTGGGCGTGCAGAAACAGCCGGCGCAATCCGCACTGTTCGGTCATCCAGCGATTGAACGCGGCGTCGCCATATTTTTCATCGCCGGCCAGCGGGTGACCGACATGGGCGGCGTGAACGCGAATCTGATGGGTGCGCCCGCTGGCGATCTGCGCCTCCAGCAGCGAGGCCGGTTGATGCAGACTGACCGGGCGAAACCGGGTCAGCGCCGGCTTGCCGTCATCGAGGACTTGCACCATCCGCTCGCCACCGCGCAGCACGTTGCGACGCAACGGCTGATTCACCTCACGCGGGCCATGATTCCACTGGCCGCGCACCAGAGCCAGATAACGCTTTTCCACCTGACCGGCGCGGAACGCCTGCTGAATCTGCCGCAACGCGCCGGGGGTTCGCGCCAGGGCCAGACAACCGCTGGTCTCCCGATCCAGCCGGTGCGCCAGCTCCAGAAACGGCTCATCCGGGCGCAGCGCCCGCAGCGCTTCGATCACCCCGTACTCCAGACCGCTGCCCTTATGCACCGCCAGCCCGGAGGGCTTGTTCAGCACCAGAAGCTCCCGATCCTCGTACAACACCGCCTCGCGCAGCCGCTCGGCCCATCCCGGCGACGGCTGAACCGGTCGATCTTCCTGTTCTCCCAGCCGCACCGGCGGAATCCGCACCCGGTCGCCGGTTTGCAAACGCCGATCCGGTTGAACCCGCCCGCCGTTGACCCGCACCTGACCGGTGCGCACCAGGCGGTAAATCAAACTTTTCGGCGCGCCCTTGAGTTCGCGCAGCAGAACATTGTCCAGACGCTGGCCGGCGCTGGCCGGAGTGATCTCCAGATGGCGCACTCCCGCTGTAGGCATGATTTGAGGCCTATTCATGTTATAGTCATCAAAGTTGTCGCTGATGGGCCAAAAGGCCGGCGAAACTGGAACAAGACACGATTACCGATTTTCCAACCTGCGCGCCATTTTGCCCGGCGAGCGGGGGTTTTCAAAGGGTTTTCCCGCTGCTCGACCCCTTTCAACCAGAGCAGCTCTTGACCGCGCTCCCAGCCGACCGGCGACGACCTTTGGCGCATTGGAGACGGCCCGATTGAGCGGATGTTCCTCCCCGGGCTACTCCCGCCGCGCCTCGGCGACAACTGCGTCGCCCCGGTGATGGTTGAGCGCAAGGAACCTGCATTCAATGAAACGTATGCTGATTAACGCAACTCAGCAGGAGGAGTTGCGCGTAGCGCTGGTCGATGGTCAAAAACTGTTTGACCTCGACATCGAAACCCCCTCGCGGGAACAGAAAAAATCCAACATTTACAAAGGCCGCGTCACCCGCATCGAACCGGGGCTGGAAGCGGCCTTTATCGACTACGGCGCAGACCGCCACGGTTTCCTGCCGTTCAAGGAAATTAACCGCAGCTATTTCGATCCGCACGCCGCCGAAGGCGGTCGGCCCAGCATCCGCGAGGCGATCCGCGAAGGTCAGGAAATCGTCATTCAGGTGGAAAAGGAAGAGCGCGGCAACAAAGGCGCGGCGCTGACCACCTTCATCAGTCTGGCCGGGCGCTATCTGGTGCTGATGCCCAACAACCCCCGTGCGGGCGGCGTATCGCGGCGCATCGAAGGCGAGGATCGTCAGGAAATCCGCGAGATCATGAGCAGCCTAAACATCCCCGACGGCATGGGGCTGATCGTGCGCACCGCCGGCGTAGGCCGCTCCCAGGAAGAATTACAATGGGACCTGGATTATCTGCTCAACCTGTGGCGGGCGATTGAAACCGCCTCCGCGCAAAAGAAAGCGCCGTTCCTGATCTACCAGGAAAGCAACATCATCATTCGCGCCCTGCGCGACTATCTGCGCGCCGATGTCGGCGAAATCGTCATCGACCACCCGGCGGTGTACCGGCAGGCCCAGGAATTTGTGCAGCAAGTCATGCCGCACAATCTGGGCAAGCTCAAGCTGTATCAGGACAACACGCCGCTGTTCACCCGCTTTCAGATCGAATCGCAGATTGAGACCGCCTACCAGCGCGAGGTCAGCCTGCCCTCC
>JBDHRB010000385.1:0-3092 GCA_039807355.1 Candidatus Competibacteraceae bacterium | reverse complement strand
CGTCCACGGAGCATGATGTTCACGCACAAGCCTCCATATCTGACCATTCTTCCCGATCAGAACAGTGCTAGATGCCTTAACCGTATGGAAATGTTGCCAACTACCCCAATTGTTGCCTTCTTGAACATGAACAACAATTGCACGAATACCAACAGCAGCATTACGAGCATGGTATCGAGTAACACCAGCATAACCATCCTGTGTCACATCAAGATACTTGTCGATGATGTCAGGGGTATAACCCAAGATGATGTTAGGAACTGACATATTCACTCTCCTTATGCGTCTGACGCCACTCTTCAGGTATAAGCCTACCAGTAGTCAGCAAGATCAGAAGATTCAACCAAGCGATACCAGACAGAAGCGGGAAGACTTCATAGATAAACGATCCACGCTCTAGCCAGTACGGCAACCACTCATGACCAGACAAGTGATACGTAATCGCATGAATCGCTACCAACAGGATCGGGAAACCAACACTCAGTGCTGTAGCCGGAGGATATCTGAACATTCGACGACGATCAGTGTTCCATGCAAGCAATATCAGTAGCAGACCAACGATGAGTCCACAGATTGCAGCAACCATAATCGAGATAGTTCCAAGACTTCTCATAGCATCACTTGCCTGCATTTTGCCCTCCATTCTTCGATATCAGCGTATCAAGCACAATGTCAAGATCAGCTAGGCTTCTCTCTAAACGATGATTGAGACGACGCTGACGAGAATCATGAGCAACGTCACGCATATACTGGATTGCTTCATCCTCACTCGCGTTAAACGTAGCAGTCTCCCTCTCAGATTGAACCTCTGCATCTGTAGGGATCTCACTTCTGAATAACGCATGGAACCAATCAAGAAACCGACTCATTGGCGAACCTCCTCCCGGTTCACCAGACGCTCTAACAGATCCGATATCTTCTGAGACAGATCGGACAATACCTCCGAGGAATCCGATAGACGGTGTATCACCATATCCTTCTCGTCTAATATCTTCTGCAATCGTGGTATCTCGTGATCCGCCAATCGAGTAATCACGCTCCGTAACTCCACGTTTTCTTGCAGTATCTCTGTGTTCTCTTCCTTCAGATCGGTAATCGTCGCAATGGCCTGCTCTTTGTAAGCCTCGGCGCGAGCCGACTCCATACCAGACTTTCGGGCCTCCTCGATTCTCTTTGCCGCTTGAACCTTCGCCTCTTTGCGAGATTCTAGCCAATCTTTCGTCAGTAGCGGCAGAACAACCACCAGAACCGCTGATATTACTGGTATCCACGGATCCATTGCCTGACCTGCTCACATGAATAAAGTTCGACACGGGCCACTCCAATCCGTAACGTGGCTACATAGATACTACGGAAATCCTAGCTCATTCTCTACATCATCTATGGAGCATACCCCTCAAATCAGAGATATTAAACTGCTGTCAAATGCGCAGAATTGAACCACTGAACACCACACTGATAATGATGGCATTGCCACCAAACAATGCCATTTGACGTTATAGACACAAGTGTTCCCATTCGAGTCACACCCTGACCAGAAGCTACGGATGGAAGAGCATACGCATCAGTAGTCGGCTGTGTTCGTGGAACAGTTGACGTATTAGTAGTGTGACTTGCAGCCCACACAGACGCATCATTGGTTGTCGCTACTCTCGGATTATGGTTGTGATTCCCGCGAGGAACTTGATTGACACCACCACCCCATCGAACAGAAAAGTTGATCTGTTGCGCATTCCATGATGACGGAAACGCTTCAATACCACCTAGCTCTCCACAGTAGAATCCATCAACCCAATCGGCCTTAAGAACATTACCAGAACCACTGTTGTTGTAGGTGTAGATAGCATTCTGACTCTTGGGATGTGTATGGTTTCCACGAGGAACCTGATTAGATGAACTACCCCAATTCAGTCGGATCACTGCATATGTTGAACCGCCACTGGTAACAACAAATCCATTCGCAGCATCAAAAATGATGCTATTCACATTCGGAACAGTAACCGACACATTGTCTGATACCTGAGCAAGCCGACCCTGCATGCTCATAGGAACCTTGCCATCCAATGCATCCTGCAGACCAGGAATATCAGAGATCCCAGCAACACTCATCATGTCGAACGGAATAAAGATTCCGTTCCGTCCTCTACCAACAATCACTACTCCCTGCTTATCAACAGGAAGATTGCTGAACGCAGTAGCATACGTAGATACCGTCCCGTCACTTAGACGAACATCGACTACTCCCGGACGAGACTGCACGACAACCGCAAGTTTCGCCTTGATCCCTTCCAGCATCGTCTCCATCGACTCTGCAAGCTGAGGAATAGCATTGTAATCATCCATCAGTTACCTCGATTCCTCGTCCTTCTTGCTCCTACCTGCATCAACGGATTCGTAGACTTCAAGTCATCCTCAATATGCTCTACAGCCCATCTACCAGCAGCAGGATGACCTTCAGGAGCAATAATCTCAATGATGTCATATACAGTCATCTCACCATCTGGAACAATATCCAATATGATCGACTCCTGAACCGTAGCACGAGCCAGTGCTGAATCAGCTATCTCCTGAAGCTCTGCCTGACTCACTGCATCAGTAACATAGATATAGCGAGGCTTCATCACACGCTTATAAATAGACCAACTGTCAGACTGATCCGTATTCTCAGCGACAGCTACCATCTTCGTCTTCGTCTCGAAATCTTCAAGAATCGCGTACACACGATTGTAGAGATTCGTTGTACTTCGACCTAACTTCACCTCGCCAACAAGACGAGCATCTTCACCCAGCACATACACTCGACTAGGAGTATCGGTATTGATGTTCCTACCCCTACGAGTCGTATATCGACTATTCGTCTTCGCATTGACAGCCATGAATCCAAGACCATCTAAACGATCATTCACCGCAGTGATTCGTGAATCACTAGAGATATGCTGGATGCGACGAACCGCAACCGTATCATTGCCGGGGAACTCAACAATGCTCTCAGGTAGCAAGCTGCCAACACACGGCTGGACTCGAATATCATCAAATCCAATAACACCTACAGCAGCCAATGGCGACATAGATGCCGTCGGCCTCGTACCAAC
>JBDHRB010000384.1:0-3096 GCA_039807355.1 Candidatus Competibacteraceae bacterium | reverse complement strand
CAGCCCGGTTTCGGGTAATGCTGGGTGAATTCCGAGTAGGCCCGGCTCTTGATCTGGCCCTCGTGATCGAAGATCAGCACCGTGGAACCCGTGGTGCCCTGGTCGATGGATAGTACGTACCCTTCGTTCATGGTCGATTTCCTCCTCCGGCTGCTTCGCCAGCATGATTTTCGCTATTAACTATTTAAGGTTCTGATGTTTTTCAAAAGAAAAATTACTTGAACCAGAATATTGGTCATCTCGACCGGTTTGCCACTTGAAGACCTATCGAAGTTGCTCGACAGACTCAACCACACTCTTGATCCCGATTATAAAGAAAATAAAAGAATGTTCAAGTGAATAATAAGAAAAAAATTTTGGCCAGAACGAACAGTATCGAAAATTAAACGGCCTTGGGGCAGGAAAGGAAATCGGTTCGGCAATGGAACGGGCCGTGGCGTGCGAAGTCTGGCCGAAAATCGAGGGAAATCAGGCGTCGCGCGCCGGCGCGTCGCCCTCGGGGCCGGCCACGAACACCTGAACCTCGGCCTGGGCCAGCAGTTCGGTCATGGCCGCCGGTGGGGGCTGATCGGTGAACAGCATGTCCACCTCGGAAATAGGGCCGAGCCGAACCATGGCGTTGCGGCCAAACTTGCTGTGATCGGTGACCAGCAGCACCTTGCGGGAATTGGCGATGATGGCCTGGGAAACCCGCACCTCGCGGTAATCGAAATCCAGCAGCGTGCCGTCCATGTCGATGCCGGAAATGCCGATGATGCCGAAATCGACCTTGAACTGCTTGATGAAATCGATGGTCGCTTCGCCGATCACGCCCCGGTCCCGGCGGCGCACGACCCCGCCCGCGACGATCACCTCGAAACTCGGATTGTCGGACAGCAAAACGGCGACGTTGAGGTTGTTGGTGATCACCCGCATGTCGGCATGATCCGCCAGGGCCTTGGCCACCTCCTCGGTGGTGGTTCCAATATTGATGAGCAGCGAGGATTGATCGGGGATATGCTGCGCCACCAGTCGAGCGATGCGGCGCTTTTCGTCGTGATGCAAGACCTGGCGGGCCGGGTAAGCGATATTTTCCACGCTGGAGGGGAGGCCAGCGCCGCCGTGAAAGCGCCGCAACAGGCCCAGGTCGCACAGCATGTTGATATCCCGGCGCACGGTCTGGGGAGTAACCTTGAAATCGGTGACCAGATCGTCGATGGATACGAAGCCGGTTTGCCGCACTCGTTGCAGAATTTCCTGCTGTCTCGGGTTCAGGTTCATGGCATGGAATCCATGTCGATGCGCTTTCCGGCCATCAATGCTCCGCGACGCCCGGATCTGTCCCGCGCAATCGCGCCTCCAGTTCGGCCAAGCGCGCTTCGGCGGCTTGGCGTAGCGCCATTTCCCGCGCGGCGTTCGCTTCGGCGGCCAACCGGGCCTGCTCCGCTTCCCGATAACTCAGTAACTTCCGGCCGGTGCGGGGATCATGGAAACGCAATACGCCCTCTTCGAGGCGCAAGTCCAATCCCAGCACTTCGCTGTGCAAGCTGAAACCGCCAGGTACAGGCGCGGCGGCGCGCAGGGGCCAGTAATTCCGCTCGACCAGTTGCAACCCTTGCAACGGAGGATCCAGATAGTCGCCGGTCGGGTCGTATTGCCAATATTCGCGAACACCCAGGTAGGCGTAGATGCCGCGCTTGGCCCCCTGATCCTCGCCACGAGTGCTTTTGGACGTGATTTCGAGCACGAAATCTGGGCCTTTGGGCTCGTTCCAAAGCTTGTAGGAGGGGCGGTCATGATTGGATGCGCCGATCACCACGAACACATCCGGCGCCACGACAGCCTTGGGGTTGCCCTCTTCGTAGTAAATGAACAGGTTGCCGGAAACGTAGACGTCATCGCGATCCCGGAAATGGCCGCGCAAGGCTTCCACGGCATAGATCAGAACCTCGCGCTGAAAATCGCTTTCCGCCATGGGAAGTCCATCGCTGTCGGGATACTCGATCTCGGTAAAGGGAAAGGCATAAGCGGACATGGAGCGCGCCCTCCGAGGTCGTGAGGTTAAGGGAACGGGTGATTGACCTTGGAATGGATAGACTAATCGCAATCGGTGATGAATTGGAATCCAGCTTGTACAATGGTGAAAATGTCGCCACCATCCTCCTCCCGATGACTCAAAACCTGCAATCTCCGCCCGCCGTGCTGCTGATCGGCCACGGCACCCGGCTCGCCGCCGGCGTCGCCGAATTCCGCGCCCTCGCCGACGAGTTACAGCAGGCGCTACCCGACCGGACCTGTCTGGCGGGCTTTCTGGAACTGGTCGAACCCAGCCTGCCCGAAGCTTTGGAAACGCTGTGGCGGCAGGGCTTCCGCCGCGTCATCGCCCTGCCGGCGCTGCTGATGGCCGCCGGCCACGTCAAGAACGACATCCCGCTCATTCTCAACGCCTTTCAGGCCGAACATCCCGGAATGAGCATCGCCTTCGGCGCGGATCTGGGGATTCATCCCAACCTGCTCCAGGTCGCCCGCGAGCGGATCGAGAGCGTTGAATCCGCGTTCGGGCCGGATTACGACCGGCGGGATACCCTGCTCGTGGTGATCGGGCGCGGCAGTTCCGATCCCGACGCCAATTCCAACATCAGCAAGATCACCCGGATGTTGTGGGAAGGGATGGGCTTCGGTTGGGCGGAAACCGCCTACACCGCCGTCGCCGCGCCGCTGATGGGCGATGCCTTGGAGCGCGCGCACCGGCTGGGTTTTCAGCGGGTGCTCGTGTTCCCCTATCTGCTGTTCACCGGTCGGCTGGTCGAGCAGGTGCGCGCCACGGTCGCCGCCTATCGGGAACGCCATCCCGAAGTACAAGCGGTGGTCGCGCCTTATCTGAACACCCATCCGCTGGTGGTCGCCACTTTCCTGGAGCGGTTGACCGAAGTCGAACACGGTGATGCTCATATGAACTGCCAGTTCTGCCCATACCGAACTTCCATCGTCGGGCGCGAGGACTGGCGGGGCGCGCCGCAAACCGGGCATGATCACCACAATGATCACCACCATGGCCATTAAACCCACCCTCACCCCCGACCCCTCTCCCAAAGGGCGAGGGGAGAAATGTACCCT
>JBDHRB010000383.1:0-3102 GCA_039807355.1 Candidatus Competibacteraceae bacterium | reverse complement strand
GACATGGGCTGCACGGCGGTTGGCGCGACCATTTACTTCGGTTCGCCGGAAAGCGGTCGCCAGATTGTCGAAGTGGCGCAAGCCTTCCAGATGGCCCACGAACTGGGCATGGCCACCGTGCTGTGGTGCTATCTCCGCAACAACGCCTTCAAGACCAAGGAAAAGGATTACCACGTTTCCGCCGATCTGACCGGCCAAGCGAATCACCTCGGGGTCACCATCGAAGCCGACATCATCAAGCAGAAGCTGCCGGAAAATAACGGCGGCTTCGAGGCGCTGAACATGGGCGGTTCCAGCTACGGCAAGTTCGACAAGAAGATTTACACCGACCTGGCCAGCGATCACCCGATTGACCTGTGCCGGTATCAGATCGCCAACTGCTACATGGGCCGCGCCGGCCTGATCAATTCCGGCGGCGAGTCCAAAGGCGCGGGCGACCTCGAAGCGGCAGTGACGACCGCGGTGGTCAACAAGCGCGCTGGCGGCATGGGCCTGATTTCCGGGCGCAAAGCCTTCCAGCGGCCGATGAAGGACGGCGTCGCCATTCTCAACGCCATTCAGGATGTCTATCTCGATCCGGCTGTGACCGTCGCCTGATCCGCCGCTTGCGCTGATTCCCCGGAAGCCCCGCCTCTACGGGGCTTCTTGGTTTCCAGCACAGCCGCCCCATCCTGGCCTGCGCCCCTTGCAGGCATGGCCGGAATAGCCAACAATCTCCCTTTTCCATGCGATTGACTGTCCCAAAAGGAGCAAACCACTATGTCAGTGGGCCAATATTGTAACCGCCACGTCATTACGACCGATCGCGCCACAGAAATCCGGGAGGTCGCCCGGATGATGCGCCATCACCATGTCGGCACTGTGGTCGTGGTGGAGCGTCGCGGCGACAAGGACTATCCGATTGGAATCATTACCGACCGCGATCTGGTGGTGGAGATGCTCGCCCAGAATCTTTCACCGGAAACGGTCACGGTCAGTGACGTGATGAGCAGCCAACTGATTACTGCGCGTGAGGATGAAAATTTCTGGCGGATGCTGGACCGGATGAGCGCCAAAGGGGTGCGCCGCTTGCCGGTCGTTGACGATGATGGGGCGCTGGTCGGGATTTTGACCGTAGACGACATTCTGACGGCGCTGGCCGTGGGCCTGTCGGACATGACCCGTCTGGTGCAGCGGGAAATCGCCAAGGAGACCCAGCAACGCCAGTAATCCAGTCCGCCTGGGCAAGTCGCTGGCTCTGGGCCAATAGAAAATCGCCAGGAGAACGCCGCCGCGTTGGCGACCACCGCAACGACGTTCGCAGCCGCTGACGCCCTCGCCCGCTATCGGGAGAGGGAATTTCGCCGTTTATCCAGCCGCCAGCAGGACCAATAATCCCAGAATGATCGCGCCAGCAGCCGCCAGTGCGCCGATTAAGGTTTTGTGGAGTTTGGCGCTGGCCGGGGCTTGCGTCGCCAACTGTTCCAGGGTTTGCTGCATTTCGCTCAACGCCTGCCCCTGGGTTTGCAGGGCTTGTTCCGCGGTTTGGAGACGTTGCTGTTGCTGATTCACGAGTTCGCTGGTCTCGACGGACTCCAAAGCGGTCAAGCGTTGGTGGGTAGCGATCAGCTCGCCATGCAGCTCGCGCAGTACCGGATCAAACCGGCCAAACTGTTCCGCCTGGGTGGTCAGCCATTTTTCCAGAGCCGCCAGGCGGTTTTGATCGACGCGCAGCGTATCGGCGGCGTGCGCCTGGCTGGCGCTGATTTGCTGTTCAAGGCGCTCTGTCTGTTCGTTGAGCTTGCTCAAGGTCGCCAGGGTCGTTTCCCGCTGCGATTGCTCCTGCTGGTGCAGACCGGTCAGGGTTTGGATGTGTTCATTGACTTCCTGGCTTTGACTTTGCGCCCGCTCGCTGAAGGTCGCCAGTGCGCTCTTTTGCGCATCCAACTGCTCGCGGGCGCTGGCGAGCTGGAGGCGCAGGCTGCGCTCCAGCTCTGAATTGTTCCGGCGCAAGCCCTGCATTTCCTGACGCAACGCTTCCAGATCAGCGGTATGTTGCTCAAAATTATGGTCTTTTCCGCGCAGCGTCTCCAGTTCCGCCGCCAGTTGAGTGAGCCGTTGGTTGTAGGCGGCGCTGGTTTCGCCCAGTGCGGCCAGCGCCGCCGCGTTTTGCTGAACGCCTTGCCCGGCTCCGCGCAGCGTTTCCAGTTCGGCGGCTAATTCGTCGAGCCGCTGGCTGTAGCTTTGGCTGGCCTCTTGCAGATTGGTCAACAGTTCTTGGCGGAGGGCCAGGCTTTCGGTGCGCAGCGCGTCGATCTGCTGAACGCGCTGTTGGTCGAGCGCCGCCAAGGCGGCTTGCCATTCCTGACGCAGCGCAGCGGTCGCTGGCATATCGCGCTGGAGGGCGGAGAGTTGTGGACCCAGCGCGGCCAGATCGGCGGCCAACAGTTCAATACGCTGTTGCCCAGCATCGTTGAGGTCGCGCAGGGCGCTCAGGTCGCGCTCGGTTTCCCGCCAATATTCGCACAAGGCGTTGAGCGCCTGGTTCAAACGTTCTTCATGATTCATGGGTTCGCTTGCTCATGGTGGTTTTTAATATTGTGATCACTGATGGATTGCTGCAAAGTCTAGTGGATTGACCGATAAATTCGGACCGACCCACAATCAAAGGCGGATGCGCTACGCTCATGCGCCTGGGTCGTTGCCCTGTTACCCCTGAGGCCGGTGTCGTGTGCAGATGGATTTATCCGCCCATTTCAACAGCACAGTCTACGAGCGGTTCTCCCGCATGATTCAGGAGTGCGCCATGCCGCTGAACGCCATTTCCCGGGTTTTCCTGGTTGGACCGATGGGCGCTGGAAAAACCACGGTGGGTCGGCGCCTGGCGCAGGCGCTGCGGCGGGATTTTCTCGACAGCGATCAGGAAATTGAACGACGCGCCGGCGCGAGTATCCCGCTGATTTTTCAAGTCGAAGGCGAGGCCGGATTTCGCACCAGGGAGAAAACGATCATCGCCGAGTTGACGCAGCGTCCCGCTCTGGTCCTGGCCACCGGCGGCGGGGCCATTCTTGATCCAGACAACCGGCGCTGTCTGGTCGGGCGCGGTTTCGTGGTCTATTTGCA
>JBDHRB010000382.1:0-3102 GCA_039807355.1 Candidatus Competibacteraceae bacterium | reverse complement strand
TCGGCGATGATGTCCCTGGTGCCGGTATAGGTGACGGTCACCAGTCCAGTGCCGACCAGGGCGAAACCGGCCAGAATCAGGGCGGCGACGCCCATGCTGCGCGTCAGAGCGTTCATCCGCGTCGCGCTCCGAACACCCGGGGCTGGGTATACAGATCAATGGTCGGCGCGGCGATGTTCATCAACAGCACGGAAAAAGCCACGCCGTCCGGATAACCGCCGAAGCCCCGGATGATGTAGAGCAAAATGCCGATCCCCGCGCCGTAAATCAGCCGGCCACGCGGCGTGGCGCTGGCGGTCACCGGGTCGGTAGCGATGAAGAATGCGCCGAAAATCGCCGCGCCGCTCCATACATGAAACCACGGCGGCGCGTAACGCGCCGGATCGACCAGATAAAACGCCGTGGCGATCAGCGCCAGCCCGCCCAACATGCCCAGCGGAATCCGCCAGTCGGCGGCGCGGACATAAATCAGCCATAAGCCGCCGAGCAAAAATCCCGACGCCGCCCATTCCCAGCCGCGCCCGGAAATAATCCCGAACACCGGGCTGTTGCGAATCTCGGTCACGCTCAGGCCCAGGCCCAGTTTGGTGCGCAGCACATCCAGAGGCGTGGCTCCGGTCAGCGCGTCGAGGGCAAAGCGCGCCGGCCATTCATTGCTGAAGACAAAGCGCAGCGTTTCCCAAAACGTCATGGCGTGCGGCTGATCGAGGCCATGGGGAATCAGCCAGGCGCTCATTTCGCGGGGAAAGGAGATCAGCAGCACCACATAGCCGACCATCGCCGGATTGAACGGGTTATAGCCCAGCCCGCCGTACAGATGCTTGGCGACCACTATCGCTGACAGCACGCCGACCGTGGTCAACCACCACGGGGCCATGGGCGGTATAGCCACGGCCAGCAGCCAGGCGGTGACCACCGCGCTGGAATCACCCAGATGCAACAGAATCGGCTTGCCGCGCAGCGCCAGCAGGGCGGTTTCCGCCAGCAGCGCAACCGCCGTAGCGAGGAGCAGATTGACCAGAATGCCCCAGCCAAAGAACCAGATCAGCGCGGCAAGGCCGGGCAGCAGGGCGTACAGCACCTGGCGCATCACCCGACCGACGCTGGCGTCCTGCAAAATATGGGGAGAAGTGATGGTTTTAAAGCGCATGGTTCAACCGGCCTGATCGCTGGTGACGGCGCTTGCCCCTTCCCCGGCGGGAGCGGGAGCAGCCTTGGGCGCTTTCTGGCGCAATTTCGCTTCGCGCTCCTGTTTCTCGCGCTCCTGGCGCTCGACCCGCGCCTGATGGCGTTGCCGAGCCAGCTCCGCTTTCTGCTTTTCCTTTTCCTGCGCCCAGATTTCGTTCTTGGCGTAGCGGTAATACTGCACCAGCGGGATATGGCTGGGACAGACATGGCTGCAACAGCCGCATTCGATGCAACTGAACAAATGATGATCCTGGGCCTTGTCAAATTCGCGGGCGCGGGCGTGCCAGTACAACTGCTGCGGTAACAGATCAGCGGGACAGACCTCGACGCACGCTCCGCAGCGGATACACGGCATCACCGGCTGTTCCGGGGTCAGTTGCGCAGGACTGGCGGCCAGAATGCAGTTGGCGGCTTTGGTGACAGGAACTTCATCGCTGTGCAGGGCGAAACCCATCATCGGCCCGCCCATAATCAGCCGCTCCACCCCATCCCGATAACCGCCGCATTGCGCGACCAGTTGCGCAAACGGCGTTCCCAGCAGCGCCTCCAGATTACCCGGCTGCTGGACATGGCCGGTGATGGTCACCACGCGGGACAGCAACGGCTCGCCGTGGTCAATGGCGCGATGCACGGCGTAGGCGGTAGCGACATTGAAGCACTGCACGCCGACATCCACCGGCAAACCCTGGACCGGGGTTTCCTTGCCGGTCAACAGCTTGACCAGTTGCTTGACGCTGCCGCTGGGATAGCGGGTCGGAATCGGCAGCACCTGATAATCGGTGCCGGCGCAGGCGGCGCTCATCGCGGCGATGGCTTCCGGCTTGTCGTCTTCAATGCCGATCAGCACTTGCAGCGGCTTGAGTAAATGGGCCATGACCCGCAATCCGGCGACCACCCCATCCGCCCGTTCGCGCATCAGGCGGTCATCGCAGGTGATCCACGGTTCGCATTCCGCGCCATTGAGAATCAGCGTCTCCAAATCGTCGCTACCGCTCAGGTTGAGCTTGACCGCGCTGGGAAACGCCGCCCCGCCGAGGCCGACAATCCCGGCGTTGCGCAGTAGATTGCGCAGCTCGCTGGGATGCCGACGCCGGTAATCGACCGGCTGGCGCTCGATCCAGCGTTCCTCGCCGTCGCTGTCAATCACCACGCACAAATCCGGCAGCCCGGAGGGATGAGGCACCGGTCGGGACTCTACCGCGACCACCACCCCTGAAGTTGGCGCATGAATCGCGGCGCTGATGTAGCCGTCGGGCTGGCCGATCATCTGCCCCTTTAACACCCGGTCGCCGGGTTGCACCAGCGGCTTGGCGACCGCACCGATGTGCTGGCGCAACGGCACGGTCAGGCGCTGGGGCAGAATGCCCGGTTGAATCGGCGATTGGTTGGATTCGGCTTTGTGGCGAACCGTTTTCAGTCCGCCATGAAAGGGAAACAGGCGCTTGAGGGCGTTCATGCCGCCGCTTTGACCGGCAGCGCCGGAAGGACTGGCGCGTTCCATTTCCAGGTGCTGATGGTCGGCGCAATCGGCACCATGTGAATGCAATCCACCGGGCAGGGCGCAACGCACAGTTCACAGCCGGTACATTCGCTGGCGATGATCGTGTGCATGTGCTTGGCCGCGCCGAGAATTGCATCCACCGGACAGGCTTGCAGGCACAGCGTGCAACCGATGCAATTCTGCTCGTCGATCAGCGCCAGCAGTTTCGGTTTGTCCAGATGCCCGGCGTTCAGCGCCCCAGGATCGCGGCCCAGCAAATCGGCCAGCGCCGCCACGCCATTCGCGCCGCCCGGCGGACAGAGATTGATTTCCGCCTCACCGGCGGCAATGGCTTCGGCATAAGGCCGACAACCGGGATAGCCGCATTGTCCGCATTGAGTCTGCGGCAGAATCGCGTCGATTTTCTCGACCAT
>JBDHRB010000381.1:0-3111 GCA_039807355.1 Candidatus Competibacteraceae bacterium | reverse complement strand
CACAGCCAATGTCATAAGCAGCGATGCTTTATCGCCTATATTTGTACCTGCACTATTAAATTGTCTGAATCTAACCGTATAATTGCAAGGCTTACCCGTATTATTAGCAACCCAAAAAGATGCGGTCAGCACAGTGCCAGCAACGAAAGGGATTCTTGTAGAACTAGACGTATAGCAATTCAGACTTGCCGAACTACCAGCACTAGCAACAACAATCGATCTGCCAACTAATGTGCGTGTACCGAGGTCTGATCCCCAATGACTCAACCCTGTCCAAAACGGATTAATGATGAGATTAACCGTTGCCTCAACCTCGGACGGATCATACGGGATCGTTCTCACAGGGCCACTCTTCGTAACAGCCAAAGGATCGCCGTTCTCATCAACAACTTCTCTTGGAGTAATGAACGCAGTAGGAACAAGATCACGGCCTTTTTGCTGCCTCTCAACAGAAATCGGCAACGCAAGCTCACTTCTCGACGCAGCTATCCGACCTAGTGTTGATTCATAATCAGCCAACTAAACCACCTTGATCCTACGTGTCACGTCTTCAATCACAATCTCGTCAGCGACTTGAAACGGTGTCCACACATCACTCGCTGTATCTCTGACTTGCAAATCCACGTTATACGTTCCTGCTACAAACAACATAGATTCTTCAGGACTGATCCTCTGAATTACCACACCATCAGTTGCAAGTTTCTCCAACGATAGACCAATCGCATTCGTGACCACACCAGCACTAGTAATGACCATTTGATGCTCATAAACAGACAGAGCATCCACATCACCCAAGCTCGATTTCATGGTCACGAATACCTCGCAACCGGTCAGATTAAACGGTAGATCTAAATTGCCCGGCCCAGAAGGCTCATCAGGATTCGGACGAGTACCCGGCCTTGTCAGCACATATCTGAAATATTTGGAGTCTCCTCTTTTCAATGTGGCTGACATATCTAAGACTCCTAAACAACAATCGCTTCGATCTGCAAAATACCAGAATCATCAACCCGAATACGCCAATGAGTCTCATCAGGGCTTACAAGAACAATACTTGAGAGTCCTCTAACTAGAGCATCTTCAACCATCGGTGTAATCAGGTCAGGAATCCTCAAAAGCACGATATCAACCAATGCTGGATTAGGATTCGGCACAGGACTACCAGCCAGCACAAGCTCCATAATGCTAATCGGTATCTCTCCGGCTGGAACCTGAATCTCGTAAAGATTCCCCTGAAGATACGTCTCCCCACCAAACTCAACCAATGCAGACGTGTACTGAACTACCTGATACTTGATTCCAATCCCAAGAGGCAACGACCAGTCACCATTCTCATCTGTCGTGACAGATACCGTTGCATACGGCCACTCTTCCGTGATCGTTACCTGAGAAGGTCTGACCGTAAAGTTGATTTCAAAGCCCACAAATGGAGTGCCATTCGGAAGCACCATTCGGCCAAACACTTCTCGGGTAACAGCCATATCACTTATCCTCAACCAATGGCGTACCAGTGCCATCAGCCTGCTTCGGCATATTGACACCAGCCATACCAGTCACCAACACACCAAGACCTGTGATGAACGCCATATCAAGCGCATCAATGATTTCACGCGCTCCCAAATACGTTGACACCAGCATCGCTACCGCCGTAGCCCAATAGATCATACGTCGTACATTGATACCCAATGGGAATGCTGGCTGTTCCAACGTTGTCTGCTTAATCGGTTCCATGATTACCCCTAGCACTTTTAGAAACCCTTGAATTGCACTGATAACCGTCAGTATCGGAGATCCGGGATCACCTCCCTTCAGCGTTCGTATTCTTCGTGATAGACCTCGGGAGAAACAAGTTGCTTATCAAAGATCATTGGGATCTCCTTCATCTGCTGAATCTCTTCCTCAATCTGACGGAACACCTGTGGATGTTGACTCCTATCGTTGTTATGGCGGTTCGACATCTCTTTCACTTCATCTCGCCCCCACGGATGACGCCGTGCAGCACACCCTTTCATGATCCTATCCCTCACCCTGTAGCGGAGACGAGAACGGCTCATCTCTACACATCTTCTACCAAACCAGACCAGATTCGTTCGCCCTTCGTGATCGGATCAGCGCCCTGAATCTCGATCACATACCACTTGTCACTGGTAATCTTCTGAGACTTTCCACGGAAATCCGTATACGTCAGACTCACACTCTCACCCTTCACCCAATGTGTGACATAGATGATCGTATTCGAAGGTATCGTGCGACCTACAGGACTACCACTATGCGTACTCGCCCACAAGCGAGTATTGCTCGGAGTAAGCGTCCTGACCTGCTTCCTCGCCTTACCAGCTTCATCAGCAACACCAACAGGCGTATAGACGTTGCCGTTAAGTACCACAGGGATCACGTCACGGTTATTACCTTGATCTGGATTACTGTTGCTATCGTCAGGAGTCACAGAACTCACAGGCTTGCGTGAGAACTGCTCTACGAAGCCACCAGCCCACAGACGACTGCCATCCTTACCAACAGCCCACCGTCGCTCACCAGAGACTTCTTCACCTTCAACCCAACCGAGAACAGCAATCTTCTCACTAGCCATATATGTCTGTGGGGTACCGACAAGATTGGATTGTGTAGAAGCCCATTGACGACGATTCAAGCCACCAGTACGAACCGTCATCGTCTTCGGCTCAGCATAGAACTTGATGCCATTAATCACGACATCACTCTTTCCATCCCATGCCTTCCCATTCTCCATAAGCACCGGCCAAGGATCTCGAACAATCTCTGTCGGACTCGGATTAGGAGAGACGCCAGTACTCAGCAATTCACGCTGAATCCTCTGCATGAAGATATATGGAGCACCTTCAGGACAACGAGAACGCGTAATGCTATTGATCTGTCCATGACGCAAGATATGAACAGCTTCAATCGTTGGATACGCAACCAACCACGTCCAAATCTGCCAGATGACACTCTTAAGCTGAGCAGTCGTGTACGGAAGCCCACCACTATAGCCCTCACACTCAATAGTGAGACACCACGTATTCGGATCCCAGCCAAAACGATTCATCAACGCAATAGCAGTCTGATCCGGACTTTGCACATCTCCATTCGTCC
>JBDHRB010000380.1:0-3117 GCA_039807355.1 Candidatus Competibacteraceae bacterium | reverse complement strand
CAGATGCGCAAGGGCGCTCAAGGCCGCCCGCCGGCCAAACACCAGCAGTTCGGTCAATGAATTGGAACCGAGCCGATTGGCGCCGTTGATGCTGACGCAGGCGCATTCGCCGGCGGCGAACAGTCCCGGCAAACGGGTGGCGGCCTGCACGTCGGTGTGGATGCCGCCCATCATGTAATGCACCACCGGGCGAATCGGAATTGGCTCCTTGACCGGGTCCTTGCCCAGATAGCTGATGCACAGATCGCGCACCAGCGGCAGGCGCTCGTCGATTTTCTTTTCACCCAAATGGCGCATGTCGAGCAGCACGCAGTCGCCCCACGGGGTCTTGACCGTGTTGCCCTTTTGCTGCTCGTGCCAGAACGCCTGACTGAGCCGGTCGCGGGGACCCAGCTCCATGGTTTTCAGCACCGGCTGGCCAATCGGGGTTTCCGGCCCCATGCCGTAATCCTGTAAATAACGGCGGCCATCCTTGTTGAACAGCACGCCGCCTTCGCCGCGACAGCCTTCGGTGAGCAGGATGCCGTTGTTCGGCAGGCCGGTGGGGTGATACTGGACGAACTCCATATCCTTGAGCGGCGTGCCGGCGCGATAGGCCAAGGCCATGCCGTCGCCGGTCTTGATCGCGCCGTTGGTGGTGAACGGGAACATTTTGCCACCGCCGCCCGCCGCGATAATCACCGCGCCGGCCTGGAATTGCTTCATCTCGCCGCTGCGGATTTCCAGCGCGGTCAGGCCTTGACAACGCCCGTCTTCCACCAGCAGATCGGTGGCGTAGTACTCATCGAAACGCTGGATCGTCGGATATTTCAGCGAGGTCTGAAACAGGGTGTGCAGGATGTGGAAACCGGACTTGTCGGCGGCGAACCAGGTGCGCTTGATTTTCATCCCGCCAAACGGGCGCACCGCCACCGAACCGTCCGGCTCGCGGCTCCACGGACAGCCCCAATGTTCCAGTTGGGTCAACTCCTTGGGCGCTTCATTGATGAAGTATTCAACGGCGTCCTGATCGCTCAACCAGTCGCCGCCGCCGACTGTATCGTTGAAATGCAGGTCGAGGCTGTCATCGCCCTTGATGACCCCGGCGGCGCCGCCTTCCGCCGCGCAGGTGTGGCTGCGCATCGGATAGACCTTGGAAATGAGCGCGATGCGCAGTTTAGGGTCGGCTTCGGCGAGGGCGATTGCGGCTCGCAAACCCGCGCCTCCCGCACCGATGATGGCGACATCGGTTTTGATGATCTCCATGACTTCTGGCTCCTCGGCATAATGCTGACAGGATGGATGGAAGGGTTTTCGGGTTTAATGATTCAGGATTGATTATAGGGGTTCTTGAGCGGCGTCACGGGGTTTTTGACCCGCCGGCTTTAGTCGGGCGGCGCGGCTTGCAGCACGCCCGGTTCGATTTGCAGGGGAACCACGTTCACGCTGTCGAGCCGGGCGCAGTAGTCCAAATCCTCGTCGCAGCCCAGCGCCATCAGACCCCGGCCATGATGGGCGTAGCGCAGTAATTGCGGCAAACGCTTGCGCCATTGCTCGAACAGGGCCACTGCGGCGATGGATTCATCGTCGCCGGCGCAATCGCTGTCGCGCTCGACGCTGAGTTGATGACCAATCGCCCCGGCGCAGATCGTGTCTTCCAGCGAAAAGCCGCCGCGCCAGCCGGCGGCGACAATCCATACCGTGTGCGGCTGGTGTTCCAGCAAATAACGTACCACCGCGCCGCGATTGGTCAGGGAGGCGGTCATCAGCATCGGAACCTGGCGCACCCGCTCCAGGGCGCGGGTGCCGTTGGTGGTGCTCATAAACAGCCGTTTGCCGGCGACTTGTTGCGGGGTGCATTCCGCCGGCGAATTGCCTAGATCAAAGCCTTCCAGTTTCTCGCCGCCGCGTTCGCCGGCCAGCAGGCGGCGTTCGGCGGGCCAGCGTTTGCTGATGCGGAACAGTTCATCGAGGTCATCGAACACTTGAATGGCCTCAGCGCCCGATTCCAGTGCAGTGGCCATGGTGGTGGTGGCGCGCAGCACGTCGATGACAATGGCGCAGGCGGGCATTTCAAGCTGCAAACCGCCCTTGCGGGCCTTTTGACGGAGATCGGGGACTTGATCGGGGGTGTGATAAACGAAGATTTCCATGGCGGCGATTCGGCAGACGGTCGTTGTTGTGGAGATTCCGGGAGAAAAACCGGGTTTCCTTGCTTTCCACAAGGTTAATCGACAACGCGCTGAATCGCCATGTACAGGCCAGCGCTGTTTGCGGCGCAGGGCGGAAGCGCAAGGCGTGATTGATCGCAACCGGCGGGGCGGCGCTCCGGGTGCGCCGCCCAGTGGCTCAAACGGCAAGGGTGGTGAAATCCGCCTGGGCAGCCAGCGTCGATGCGTTGCTCAGTGCGGCGCAGCAGGCGCGTTCCGGGTGCAAGTAAGTCGCGGCAACTCGTTGCAAATCGTCGAGGGTCACGGCTAATACCCGTTGGCGATAGGCGCGGCGCTGCTCCGGGGTGCGGCCAAACAGGCTGCCGAAGAAGGCGCTGATCGCTTCGCCGGCTGGAGAACCCGGCTTGTCGATAGCGGCGATCACGCCAAGAATTGCTTCTTCCAGGGTGCGGGCGGGATGAGGATGGGTGTGCAGCCAGTCCAGCGCCCGGTCGAAATCGGCCAGGGTTTCGGCCAGACGCGGATCGCGGTAGGAATGGAAGCGGAATGCGCCGCTGTCGGGATGGTAGCCGGCGCCGCCGCCGTAAGCGCCGCCCTGTTCGCGGATCGCCCGGTGCAGATAGCCGTTGCGCAGAAAATCGCCGAGAACGTGCAGGGCCGGCGCGTCGGGATGGTTCGGTGCGACGGCGGGATACGCCTTGGCGCAGAAGTTGACCTGGGTGTTGACGCTGAATCCCAGGCGGGTCGGCGATGCTGCTGGCGGATTTAGCGTGAACGGTGTTGCGAATGACGCACCGTTTTGCCAGTGAACGGCCAACGCTTCGGCGATGGCCTGCTGGCGTTCCGCCTCGCTGACCACTAGCAGTTGCCGGGGCGCGGCTTGCAGGCGGTCGCGCAATCGTTCGAGCCGTTGGGCGAAATCGGCCAGCGCGTCGGCATGGTCTAGCGCATCGTCCAGCGCCTTCAA
>JBDHRB010000379.1:0-3127 GCA_039807355.1 Candidatus Competibacteraceae bacterium | reverse complement strand
CCGCCATAAAGCCGGTCGTTGCCCGCGTCGCCGCGCAGCGTGTCGTCGCCATCGTCGCCGTACAGCCGATCATCGCCATCCCTGCCATAGAGCTTGTTGTTTTGTGTATCGCCCGTCAGGATGTCCTTGAACGCGCTGCCTTTGGCATTCTCCACGCCATCGACACGCACAGAAGGTGTTGGCGCGGCGGCTTGCAATGCGGTGGCTACGCGCATTTCGGGGACGGAAGGGACGGAGAAGAGGTTAAAACCGACTCCAGTACCGAGATTGAGATCGATACCGTACTGATTTTTTAAAAAGCTAACGGTGTCAAGTCCTTCTCCGCCAGAGACGAAACAGGCGTTTCCATCTTTTCCAACGGAGAAAATATCATCTCCGTTTGTACCGTCTATCAGCCGAACAATGCTGGAGCCATTGTCTCCGTGGACTGTTACATCATTGATCGTTTTCTTCTCATAAGGCGCAAGAGCAGAATTTCCGCTGTCAATAATTGACTCGATAGCCTGAGCGGCATAGGGCTGGATAAAATCATACGCGCCTTTTGCGCTTTCAATGAAATCGTTCTGGAGTCCTGAAAGCGGGTCGCCAAGAGCCTTGTTGATCCCCATCACAACGGCATACGAGCCTAGGGCTAGAAAAGCAAAGCCAGCCCCGGACACAGCTATCGTGGCACCGAAGGCAGGTGCAATCGCAACAACGCCGAGGGCGAGGAGCGTGGAAAGGCTGCCCTCTATGGCCTTCTCAAAAAGAACGGATTGCGCGGCTACGATTTTGGCTTTCCAGCTTGGACTCCCGTCTTCGGTCTCAAGCTTTTGCACCTCCATGTTGTAAGAAAAGACCGTTCCGACTCCGGAAACGCCCTTTCCGATGGAAAAGCTCAAGTTTTTGTTCGCGCCTAAAGCTTCTAGGTTTCTCTCAAGAAAATTGCCAAATTTTTCAAGGGAATCTGCAAGCAACTCAAGTCCTTCATTGTTCTGATCCCCTTGAACCGTGACGGTTTTTGTTTCAATCGCGTTCAGGCGAGTCTTGTCTGACAGGGGAAGGGGCGGCTCAGACGGGTCCGGTGAAGGCAGGATAACGTCGCTGCCCGCTTCCGCGAAAACATATTGGTAGGTCACAGGTTCAGGTGTTGAAAGATGGGCAATGAAAACATCTTGCATCCCATTATTATCGCCGGGGACGAGGTCGGAAGCATCGCTTACAAACGCCAATTTGGTTCCGTCCGGAGAGAAGACAGGATTGAGGCTATGCAAATTGCCCTGATTACCCGCACTGTTCTTGCTGACCAGAGTGATGGCTTCATTAACCAGGTCTTTTACATATACATTATAGTGAGCAACGAGATAAGGATTGGAATATTGAACAGGCTCTAAAGGTACAAGTGTGGAAGCATCGCTTACAAACGCCAATTTGGTTCCGTCCGGAGAGAAGACAGGATTGACGGTGTTGAAATATATCAGACCCTGCCCAATCTTCTGTTTCACACTGTTCGGGATGGCCAGAGTTAGGGTCCCACTCACCAAGTCTTTAATATAAATACCACCTCCATTGTCGCCGGTAAACGCCGCTGAACTTGCAAACGCCACTTTGGTTCCGTCCGGAGAGAAGACAGGATTGATGCTGGATTTCATCGCGGCTGAGATATTGCCTAGGTTGCCCGCACTGTCCTCGCTGACCCGAGTGAGGGTGCCACTCACCAAGTCTTTGATAAAAATACCTTCTGCGTTCAATATAGAACCCATGTAGACTTGGCCAAACATACTTGTAAACGCCACTTTGGTTCCGTCCGGAGAGAAGACAGGATTGTGGGTGTTAAAGAGAATATTGAATTGGTTGCCCGCACTGTTCTTGCTGACCAGAGTGACGGTCCCACTTACCAGGTCTTTGACAAAGATATCAGTCCTATTGTTGGTATCGCCGGGGACGAGGTTGGTAGCACCACTCTCAAACGCCACTTTGGTTCCGTCCGGAGAGAAGATAGGATTGATGCTGCCGAAATTGCCTTGGATGCCCGCACTATTCTTGCTGACCAGAGTGACGGTCCCACTTACCAGGTCTTTGATAAAAATATCTCTTGCATTATTATTATCGCCGGGGACGAGGTTGAAAGCACCACTCTCAAACGCCACTTTGGTTCCGTCCGGAGAGAAGATAGGATTGATGCTGTCGAAATTGCCTTGGATGCCCGCACTGTTCTTGCTGACCAGAGTGACGGCCCCACTTACCAGGTCTTTGATAAAAATATCTCTTGCATTATTATTATCGCCGGGGACGAGGTTGAAAGCGGTACTGGTAAACGATACCTTGGTTCCATCTGGAGAGAAGATGGGATAGGACATAGGTCGGCTAGGGAAGAGGGGATCAGAACTCTCGGGATATGCTGCCTGATTACCGAAACTATCCGTACTGATTCTCTCGATAGATGTAACGATCATCGGTTTTCCCTCTTTTTGCTGTCCTTGTGCGCGGGCTGCGACTACCTATGAACGCCCTGACCGTCCTTTACTAGCCCCTCGTTTTCCGGAAGTCCAGAGTAAAAACCGACGAAGCAAAGCAAGAACCTCCCTCACCCTGCCGCCGCTTGCGCCCGCTTGCGTTGCACGAAGCGCCAGCCGCCCCACCCTATTCCGCCGATCAAGGCCAGCAGGATAACCCACGTCACCCAGGGCCTTGCGAAGAGCGGACGCGGCGGCGGGTTCTCGCGTAAATCGTCGGCATCCCTGACCAGCCTTTCGCGGTCCAGCCGCTCCTGTTCCTTCTTGCGCGCGAGCGCGGCCTGTCGTTCGGCTTCCTCTTCGGCCCGGAATTCCGCGAGATACCCATCCGCCACCGAACAGGGCAGGACGATATGGTTTTCCGGCAGGCGGCCGTAGGCTTGCTTGAGCCGCGCCATATAGGCCGCCTGCACTTCGCGGCATTCGCGCATCCGCCGCATATCCTGCCCGGTGCCGAGGCACGCGCGCAGATGCGCGGGCAGGTTATCGGGATCATAGTTCAGGCAGGCCGCCCATTGCGGCCCCCCTGCCCCCGGCAACGGCACGGCACGCACCGGCGGAACGGTGGAAGGCGTCGCGGCGGCGGGCGCATCTTGTGTCGGATTTGACGGCGCGGGCGCGGGCGGCGATAG
>JBDHRB010000378.1:0-3143 GCA_039807355.1 Candidatus Competibacteraceae bacterium | reverse complement strand
CGATTATACGTGTATACAGCTATTCACTGGTACTAGTGAGATTGGTTCTCATGACTAAAGGCCCGAACTCGCTACAAGCGGTGCTTGAACGGCAAGCGCGAGAGCTTCCCGAAACGCCCACGGCGCCATCCAGCGCGCCGACGGCCCGCAAACGTGCTGAAAAGCAGGAACCTAATGCGGAGAAATTCTACCGCGCATCACGCGAAGGCAAGCGCCTCATCGCCGGGCACTTCCGCCCCGAGTTGGCGAAGCAGCTCAAGCTGCTGGCTGCCGAGGAGGAAACAACCATTCAGGCGCTCTTGGAGGAAGCCCTTGGCCTTCTGCTCGTGAAAAAGGGCAGGAAGGGTATAAAACCATAAAACCATACCTGCATACTGGCATGCGTGCATACTGGTATACACGCATGCCAGTATGCACAGCACCGCAGCACCTAGCGTCATGCAGACACGCGCGAGTAGAGGCATGACACAACAGGTAGCACAGCAATACGTTGCTGCGCCCCACAAATTGAGGCAGTGTTGCCAAAAGGCCTTGGTTGGCCAGAGGGACGCATGAAGCAGGACGAACTAGAAATACCAGGTCTGGTCCCGGCTTCCGCCGCGACGGCGCGGCTCAAGCCTTTAGGTCAGATTAAGCGCCGTTTGATTCAGGGCAGTGCTGAGCTCCAGGAATGTGAAGCCGATAGCATCGTCTATCAGCACAGTGTCCTGTGCCAAACGGTCATGCCTTACCGGAATCCAGGGGAGTCCACACGGTTATGGAACCGGAAGCAAGGCGCTGTATGTCTCGAAATCGAGGCCGGCCGTGCGTTTGACCGTCGTGCTAACGGCTTCGTGAACCTGGGCCTTCCCTACGGACCAAAGCCGCGATTGGTGTTCTACTTCCTGAACACAGAGGCGGTGCGGACACGGAGTCCCGAAATTGAGGTAGGGGATACTCTCACGGCATTTACAAAGAGGCTTGGCCTCTCTGCCAACGGCCGCGACCTTCGGGTAATGAAAGAGCAGTTGGCGAGGTTTTCTGCAGCGCGATTCTACTTCGGCTTACCCAACGCTGATGGCAGCGACACTACCATCAAAGGCGACATCATTGAGGGTTTTGACCTCTGGTTTCCCAGAGACGAGCGCCAGCGAGTGTTTTGGCCGGAAACTGTTCGCTTCTCCGAGCGCTACTTCAACAGCCTTATGGCTCATGCGGTGCCGCTCAATGAGCGAGCTATTGCGTTGCTCTCACATACAGCCATGGGGCTCGATATTTACACGTGGCTTGCCCAACGGCTTCATCGCGTGAGGCCTGGCAAGCCAGGATTCGTTTCGTGGTACAACCTGAAGGACCAGTTCGGGCAAGGGTTCGGGCGCATGGACAACTTCAAAAGAAAATTTTGCGATACCCTTCGCGCCGTTCACTGCGTATATCCAGATGCCCGTGTCGACATGAATGAGCAGGGGCTTATCATCGAGAACAGCCCGCCGCCGATTGCATGCCGACTTCTCAGCCTGAAATAGACCTCGATCCCGAACCTTACATCGTGGTCTATCGCGCCGCCTGCCGCGCAGGCATTCCGCCACACGACGTTGCGGCAGTCATCCATCGCGCCATTCGCAAAGCGACCGGATTACCCCCCATCAAAGCCCGTCAGTGGTTCGGTCATCATCTCCTGGCCCGGCAGAGCGAAGAGTTCAAAGTCATCCTTTGACCACGGGCAGTTGGTAGGAACAGGCGGCCGCGTGTCGCGGACTTGGCCGTTCCGGCTCTCCATACTCCTTAGCCGAGCCTGCACGGCAGCTCTGGTGGTGGCCAAGGTTTCAGCCACGGGCAGTTGGTAGGAGATCCCGATCAGAGCACGGGCAGTTGGTAGGAGACCGCCTGTGCTCGGGCGAATCGGAATCATCACCGATTCTCGTCAAATAGCTGTTTGGGCCGTGCATAACCTTCTAGCGACCTTCACTTATCCACGGGCACTTGGTAGGCAAATCCACGGGCAGTTGGTAGGGGGTTCATCTTTTGTTCACGGGCAGTTGGTAGGACAAGCCTTTAGTTTCCTACCGATAGCACTCCGGTAGTTGTCAGCAACCCGCTTGTGAATAATACTTCCAACAATCCTACCACCACTAAATCATCGACTCATCGACAGCCCTTCGGGCTGTACGCCCCCGCTCGCTACCGCGAGCGCCCGCGCCCCCCACCCATAAACTTTCGGAGTTCGCTTCGCTCACACGCTGAAACACACGAAGGGGCTCATTGCCGCCCCTCTGCCGCTTCGCGGCATTCACCCCGCTAGGATATTTTCAGCACGATGATGCGAGGGTAGAATCAAGATACGGTACAGCCGGGGACGGCGATGACCGTGCACGGTGATAAACCACCAAGGCAAAGCCCCGTAGGACCCCCCGCGGGGCTTTGCTGCGTCAGGTCCTCCAGCTTGCTGAGCATCGTCCATGCTGGAAGCAGGCTGTTAACGCCTTGCCGCTATCTTTGCCGGCATGGACAACCGCGACCTGGATGAGCCGGACGACAACCCCTTTCTGGCGCTGTGGTTCTTGATGGACCTCATCTGGGGCCGGCTGCTGTGGCCTCTCGTGATCGTCAACGCGCTCACGGCGGCTTGGCTGGGATACCAGGGCTGGCACAGCTTCATGGCGTTCCTGGCGAGCATTTAGTTCGGCCGCCGCATTCCGGAAGGTGAGGGCAGGGCCTCACGCGTGCTCGCGGCTCCGCTCGACGGGAGGACGCCGCTGCGCGGCGGAATCCGCCACCGCGTGCTCGCGACTTGGCTGTCGGCGCTCGCGAGCGAGATCCAGGGCTGCACCCTTGCGGTTCTCGCGCGCCACGGCTGCCGGCAGCCGGTCGAGGTCGTCGGTGTAGATCCGTGCCTCGTGGCGCGCGCGCGAGATCGCCACGTAGTACACGTCCCTGGCCGTGGTCCGGCTGTCGGTCCGCGCCTCGATGAGCACGCGCTCGGCCGTCAGGCCCTGGGCGCTGTGCACGGTCGTGGCATAAGCGTGCTCCAGGTGCAGCGGCCTGTCCGCCGGCAGCTCGACGCGCCGGCCCGCGGCCTCCAGCGTGATCCGGTCCGCCGCCACGGCCGCGACCGTAAAACGGTCGCCATTGGCCAGGTCGCGGCTGGCATCGTTGCGGGTGAT
>JBDHRB010000377.1:0-3149 GCA_039807355.1 Candidatus Competibacteraceae bacterium | reverse complement strand
GCGCGGCATGGTCGGTTCCTCTGGCGCGGGTGGAATCGCCCCGAAGTGTACCGGATTAAATTTTTAAAGATCATTAGGGCGGGGAGGATGTCAAGTTATGATCCAATCGCAGGTCGCGGCGATTGACAGCCTGCGCAGCGCCGCGCCGGCTGCGGCGCTTCATTAGGCCAGGGGCGCGGGCTATTGATACAAAATTCAGCGCTATCAAAAGGATGGTTTTTTATGCTGCTGATGATCGACAATTATGATTCCTTCACCTACAACCTGGTGCAGTATTTTGGCGAGTTGGGCGAAGAGGTGTGGGTGTATCGCAACGACCAGATTACTTTGGAGCAGATCGCCGAGCGGCAACCGCAGCGTCTGGTGCTGTCGCCGGGGCCGTGTACGCCTAACCAAGCGGGAATCTCGCTGGCGGCCATTGAGCGATTTGCTAGTCGCCTGCCGATTCTTGGCGTCTGCCTCGGTCATCAGAGCATCGGCCAAGCCTTCGGCGGGCGCATCGTCCGCGCTGGCCAGGTCATGCACGGCAAAACTTCCCAGGTTTACCATGCCGGTCAGGGCGTATTCACCGGTCTGCCGAATCCTTTTACAGTCGTGCGTTATCATTCCTTGGTTATCGACAAGGCAACTCTACCGGACTGTCTGGAAATCACCGCCTGGACGCAAACCCCGGACGGCGACTTCGATGAAATCATGGGCGTGCGCCACCAGGATTTCCCGGTGGAAGGCGTACAATTTCATCCAGAGTCGATCCTGACCGAACACGGTCACGCCTTGTTGCGCAATTTTCTGACCCGGCACTGAACCGAGGACTTGCTCATGCCCATTACTCCCCAGGAAGCCCTGCAACGCACCATTGAGCATCGGGAGATTTTCTACGACGAAATGCTGTCGCTGATGCGGCAAATCATGGCCGGCGAGATTTCTCCGGTGATGACCGCCGCCATTCTGACCGGCCTGCGGGTGAAGAAGGAAACCATTGGCGAAATCACCGCCGCCGCTACGGTGATGCGCGAGCTGTCCACTAAAGTTCAGGTTCCGCCGCCGCACGAGCATTTTGTGGATATCGTCGGCACCGGCGGCGACGGCGCGCACACCTTTAATATCTCCACGACCAGCATGTTCGTCATCGCTGCCGCCGGGGCGCGGGTCGCCAAGCATGGCAATCGCAGCGTGTCTTCCAAATCGGGCAGCGCCGACGGCCTGGAGGCGTTAGGTGCGCGTATCGACCTGAACCCGGAACAGATCGCCGCGTGCATCGAACAAACCGGCATCGGCTTCATGTTCGCGCCGAATCACCATACGGCGATGAAAAATGTTGCTCCAGTGCGCCGGGAGATGGGCGTGCGCACCTTGTTCAACATTCTTGGCCCGTTGACCAATCCGGCGGGTGCGCCGCATCAATTACTGGGCGTCTTCCATCCCGATCTGGTCGGCATTCTGGTGCGGGTCATGCAGCGCCTGGGCGCGCAGCATGTTCTGGTGGTGTGGGGCAAGGATGGCATGGACGAAATCTCGCTGGGCGCGGCCACCTTGGTCGGCGAACTGAAGAATGGCGAGATCAGCGAATATGAAATTCACCCGGAAGACTTTGGCTTGGCCATGGTGTCGAATCGCGGCTTGCGGGTGGAGAACGCCGAACAGTCGAAAACCCTAATGTTGGCGGCGCTGGACAACCATCCCGGCGCAGCCCGCGATATCGTGGCTTTCAACGCCGGCGCGGCGCTGTATGCGGCCAACATCAGCGCCTCGATTGACGACGGTATCTGGCTGGCGCGGGATGTTTTGGCCAGCGGCGCGGCGCGGGCCAAAATGGAAGAATTCGTGCGCTGCACCCAGAAACTGGCGTCATGAGCGCTATTCCCGACATTCTGCACGCGATCCTGGCGCGTAAGGCCGAGGAAGTCGCCGAGCGTCGCGCCCAACTCAGCGCCTCTGAATTGCAGCAGCGGATTGAGAAGCTGCCGCCGCCGCGCCCGTTCCGCGAGCGACTGGAACAGGCCATTGCTCAGGGTCGGCCCGCGGTGATCGCAGAAATCAAACGCGCCTCGCCGAGCCAGGGATTGTTGCGCGATCCGTTCCAGCCCGCTGAAATCGCCCGCAGTTACGCCGCTGCCGGGGCCGCCGCTTTGTCGGTGTTGACGGACCGCGATTTCTTTCAGGGCCACGAAGACTATTTAAAGGAAGCGCGGGCCGCCTGCGCGTTGCCGGCGCTGCGCAAGGATTTCATCATCGACCGGTATCAGGTTTATGAAGCGCGGCTGATCGGCGCGGACTGCATCCTGTTGATCGTCGCGGCGCTGGCAGACGCAACCTTGCGCGAGCTGGCGCAACTGGCGGCGGAGCTGGGTCTGGACGCGCTGGTTGAAGTGCATGACGCCGCAGAGCTGGAGCGGGCGTTGCGCATCGACGCGCCGTTGATTGGCGTCAACAACCGCAATCTGCGCACGTTTGAAACCCGGCTGGAAACGACGCTGAATCTGTTGGCGCAGCTTCCGCAAGGTCGCACTGTGGTTACGGAAAGCGGCATTCATACCCCGAACGATGTGGCGTTGATGCGCCAGCACGGCGTCCACGCCTTCCTGGTCGGCGAGGCGTTCATGCGCGCCCCGGACCCTGGGGCGAAACTGGCTGAATTGTTCGGAACGCAAGCTTGCGAGGAAGAAAAATGAAAACCCGCATTGTCTGGCTGGAAGACATGACCTACGTCGCGCAATCGCCCAGCGGCCATGCCCTGGTCATGGATGGGCCGCCGGAACTGGGCGGTCACAATCTCGGCCCGCGACCGATGGAAATGTTGCTGATGGGGATGGGCGGCTGCACAGCGGTGGATGTGGTCAGCATCCTGCGCAAGGCCCGGCAGGATTTGCGCGGTTGTGAAATCGAAATTGCCGCCGAACGGGCCGACAGCGATCCCAAGGTGTTCACCCAGATTCATGTGCATTTTATCCTGACCGGCCCGGACCTGAGCGCCAAGCACATTGAACGCGCCATTCATCTGTCGGCGGAAAAATACTGTTCAGCCTCGATCATGCTCGGCCAAACCGCCAAAATCACCCACACCTTTGAAATTCGTCAGGAAGGGTAGGGTGGCGATTTCAGAGCGGTGCAGGCCGCTCTTGCCGGGATTCAGCCACCTGACCAAGACG
>JBDHRB010000376.1:0-3149 GCA_039807355.1 Candidatus Competibacteraceae bacterium | reverse complement strand
CATGCAAATCCTGTCCATCCAGCTCCGGCTTGATCGGATGCATGACCATGCGCACGGCCATGTCGTTAATCCAGAAATATTCCTGTTTCTCGTAACGCAGCGCCTTAATCACTGCCAGCGCAGTTTGTTGCGCGTCCGCTTCGCTCAGTGCGCCAGCAGCGGCCAAGCCATGGAATCGGTCGGCGATGCCCACAACCGCCTCGACCAGATGGCGTAACTCCTGCTCCCGATCATTGACCATCCGGTTTTTGAATTCAAAAAGATAAATCACCGTGCCAAAACAGACGGCCAAAAAGGCCACGCCCAGCATGGCCCAGATGCGCGTCGCTATCCTGAAACGCATCAGAAAATCGTTTGCGCTCTTCATCACACCCTCCTGCGGCCGAGTTTCCCGATATTGCAACACGAGGTTTCCGGTTTGAGTTAAATCATCCGCTGACCTGTTGCTGTATTAGGCAACGCTATAACTTTAGACCGTTTGGAGAGATAGACTATTGTCGCCGTACTCTTTCGTTGCCATCGCCGGCTTGTAGTCTGGCGACGGTTTAGCTGATCGGGGAATTTGCCGGTCAGAATTGACCGGGCCAAGCGCACCGGATGGGCGAGAACGATTGAAAACTGACCAGCGCAAACTACATGTAAACCGCTGGCCCGTTATCCTAACTTGCTCAATCCGGCAATCTTCATTGACCGGTTTTGCGCCGTCCACTGCTTCGGGTGTGACTGCGCGCCGTCGGCTGATGGTAGGGATTTTCCCCGCCACGAAATTCAATACGGATCGGCGTCCCCCACAAATCCAGCCGTTTGCGGTAGACATTGGACAGATAGCGTCGGTAGCTCTCCGGCACATGCTCAATCCGGTTGCCATGAATGATGATTAGCGGCGGGTTCTGCCCGCCCTGATGGGCGTAGCGCAGTTTGATGCTATGCCCATGCACTAAAGGTAGGCTTGACGCACTGAACTCAGCAGTTCACCGACCCCGGTGCCGTGCAGCGCCGAGATAAAATGAATTTTGGCAAAGTCGAGAAAGCCCAGCCGCCGCTCCAGATCGCGCTTGACCTGAGCGCGAATATCCGGGTCAAGGCGGTCCCACTTATTCACCGCCATCACCAGCGCCCGGCCACTGTCCACGATCAATCCCAGCAAACTGGCATCCTGATCGCTGATGCCTTGCCGGGCATCCAACACCAGCACGGTGACATGGGATTGCTCAATCGCTTGCAGGGTTTTGATCACGCTGAATTTCTCCACGACCTCGCTGACCCGCGCCCGGCGGCGCACCCCAGCGGTGTCGATCAGCAGGTAACGCTGACCATCGCGCTCAAAAGGCGCGGCGACGCTATCGCGGGTGGTGCCGGGCAGGTCGCTGGCCAGCATCCGCTCCTCGCCGAGCAGGCGGTTGACCAGGGTAGATTTGCCCACATTGGGCCGACCGGCCACCGTCAGCTTGATCACCCCTTCCATCTCTTGCAGCGGCGGCTCTTCCCCGGTCGATTCGCGCTCCGGCAAGCCCGCCAGCACCGC
Organism: Candidatus Competibacteraceae bacterium; assembly: GCA_039807355.1. GTDB lineage: Bacteria > Pseudomonadota > Gammaproteobacteria > Competibacterales > Competibacteraceae > UBA2383. Next base: position 1,624 of record JBDHRB010000376.1, on the reverse strand, counting down.
CTCCATCAGCGCATCAACGCCTTGATTGTGCGCGGCAGCGACCACATGCAAATGCGCCAGGCCAAGGGCGTAAAACTCGGCACCGAGCAAGTCTGGATCGCGGTGTTCAGCTTTGTTAACTACCAGATGGGGAAGCTTGCCGGCGCGGCGCAACTGCGCGGCGATCTCTTGATCGGCGGCGGTCAGGCCGGCGCGACCATCGACCAACAGCAACACGACGTCGGCTTCCTCAATCGCCCGCCAGACCTGCCGCGCCACCAGACCGTCAAGGCCGGTCGCTTCGCCGGTCAAGCCGCCGGTGTCCACCACCAGGTAAGGCTGTGGGCCGCGCTGGCCGAGGCCATATTGGCGATCACGGGTCAGACCGGGCAGATCCGCCACCAGCGCATCACGGGTGCGCGTCAGGGAATTGAACAAGGTGGATTTGCCGACATTCGGACGGCCGACCAGGGCAATGACAGGGAGCATGGAAAACGCGGCCAAGGGCTAACAGCGAGAGGAATTGGCCCCTGAAACGCCTTTCCGCCAGGAGCCTGCGAATTTTGCTGGGATCAAAACAGATTGACCCGAAGAATGGAGCAGCCTGTTGAGCCTAATCAACCCGCATCATAAAGACAAGCGCCCCCTGTAAAGCAGCCGGATTTCTGGTAGTCTTCTCCTTTCCCCGAACCACTCCAGCGCCTGCCCCTTTATTCATGATCCCGCTGTCTCGCACCCGCGCCAAAATTTGTGGCATCACCCGTCCCGAAGACGGGGCGCTGGCCGCCGCATTGGGCGCGGACGCGATTGGACTGGTGTTTTATCCGCCCAGCCCGCGCTTTGTCGAAATCGAAACCGCGCAGCGGATTGTCGCCGCTTTACCACCACTGGTGACCACGGTAGGCTTGTTCATGAATGCGCAGCCAGCGACCATCCATGCCGTCCTGGACGCAGTGCGCCTCGATCTGCTGCAATTTCACGGCGATGAGCCGCCTGAAGCGTGCGCATCATTCCGCAAGCCTTACCTGAAAGCTGTACCCATGGGTTGCGGAGCGGATTTGCGGGATTATGAACAACGTTTCGCCAGCGCGACCGGCCTGCTGCTTGACAGCCACGGCGGCGCGCAGAGCGGGGGGAGCGGCCAGTGTTTTGACTGGACGCGCATTCCCGCTCAACGACACAAGCCGCTGATCCTGGCGGGCGGGTTGCACCCCGGCAACGTCACCGAGGCGATCCGGCGCGTTCGCCCCTATGCGGTCGATGTCAGCAGCGGCGTCGAATCCGCCAAAGGTGTCAAAGACCCAGCGCTGATGCGTGCATTTTTACGAGGTGTGTATGACTGCGAAAGCCCTGCGTAGCCCGGTCGATTTCAGCCAGTTTCCTGACTCAAGCGGTCATTTTGGCCGTTATGGCGGGCGGTTTGTCGCCGAAACGCTTATGGAAGCGCTGCATGAACTGAATGAAGCCTGGCAGGACTGCCGCAATGACCCGGATTTTCTGGCCGAGCTGGATGCAGACCTGGCGCACTATGTCGGGCGTCCCAGCCCGCTGTATCACGCCGAGCGCTGGAGCCGGCAGTTGGGCGGCGCGCAGATTTACCTGAAGCGTGAAGACCTCAATCACACCGGCGCGCACAAGATCAACA
>JBDHRB010000375.1:0-3152 GCA_039807355.1 Candidatus Competibacteraceae bacterium | reverse complement strand
GGGGCCGATGGCTTCTACCCCATTGCGGTTCCGGGAAAAACAAAATATACCTAAGCCGGACAAGCCGGAACCAAACCGGAAAAAAATGTAAAAGTTGGACAAAAATATTTTCCTCTAAAAGCCTTACGCATATTGAGTTTGAGAGGATGAGTAAAAACATCTTGCCCAAAAATGCAAAAAGTTAACGAATAAGGTACTAATTCGCGATTATGAATTATTTTTTGGGTATTGTAATTTCCAACTGAAACATTGGTTTTGAATTTGGGTAGGGGGAATTGTGTTCTCCAAAATCGTTGAAAGTATCTCGTCTGCCGTCAGAGCCCAAGACCCTGCTGCGAAAATGTCCGTGCTGCAAAACAGGTACCCTCATTACCATTGAAGTATTTGGTAAACGCGGACCGCCATCACAATACCTGTCTGTCCGGCAGGCGGGTTTAGTGGAAAAACAACCTGTTCCAGTAAGTTAAGTTTTACGGGTAAGGGGCTTTATATGCCAACGCCAAAAGAAATAAACAAACACAACCCCTGAATCACTCCAACTCCAACGCAGACCCCGCCTGGTCTGCATAATATCCTCAGTTCAAACAACGACAACTCCCTATACAAAAAGCGGCTACCCTAAGTTTCGTTCAACAACGCTTTCATTGCTTGTCCTTAGGACGCAACGAAAGCTTAGTTATTAGCGGATGCCCTTCTTCGTCTGTGTCCAGTCGTTGTGTATGTTTGTGTAAAGGCGTAACCTGTCAAAGTGCTTGTTTGTCGTGGGTTGTGCGGTTGCGAAGTTTTATTTTTTTGAAGCGAGGATTTTTTTTTGTTTTTTAATTTTTCTTGGGTCGGGAAAAAGCATACTCTTTTTGCAGCTTTGGTTTGCGGGTCGACTTGTAGCGGCTGCAAAATGTGTATGCTTTTGTGCGTTGGGCTATTCATTGGTCAGTAATTTGATTGTCTGAAACCAATAAAAAAGGGCTTCTCCTTTGGCTACAAATTTCAACCGTTTGTTCAGGAAATTATAGTCCGTGTTGGTTATCATATAGTCAGGTAACGGAATTTCTTCACTGAATTTCTTTAGTTCTTCTTTGTAATCAGTCAGAATAACGGCAGCTAAATAAGCCGCTTTTGAACCTGCAACATGTGCTTCTAAAATTTCAAATTTTCCTACAAATACAAAGTGTCGGAATTGGTTAATGCCTGTATTGATTTCATTAAACTTTGTTTTCTCGTCCTCTGTTTTAAGGATGTCCTTTTTCGCTATCAGCAAAGCAGTTTCAATGATGTCGTTAAGAATCTGTTCAACCGATTCAATTTTTCTTTCAGGTCGGTAAGCAATTTCCCCTTTTGCAGTTTCCAGAAATGATTTTTTGAATACGGCTATGTCTGTCAACAAGGCAAACAAACTACCAATGTCAAACAGTTGCTTCAAAATTTCTTTTTCCTTTTCTGCGTTGTAAGGAACGCCTGTCGTGTTGGGAGCAAAGGCAGTAAGTTTGTCGCCCAAAATTGAATTGATGTCAGGCGTTGTAACGGTTACAGGTTTATCATTTTGTATAAGCCATTCTGTTTCCAATAGTATTTCAACCAATTTTGGATAATGATTTTCTGCAAAAATAATGTCCAACAAAATTTCTCTTTCGGGATTGGAAATTACTTGCCCTTCCTGATTTTTATTAGCGAAGTTGGATTTGTAAATAAACTTGTAATGTGCTTTCGGAATATCGCCTTGATAACTTCGCCTTTCATCCAATTCCATTCGGGCAAATGCACTTGTTTGAGCAATTTTAGAAAGATACTTTTCTAATTCTTCTTTATCGATTTTCGGACTAACGATAATATCAATGTCCACTGAAAACCTTTTGGGTTCTTTCATCAATAGAATCAAACTCGTTCCGCCTTTGAAAATAAATTGCAAGCCTGTCAACTGCAACTGCTCCAACAGATACAAAGCATAAATCATGCTTTCCATCAGGTTGGGGTCTTTGCTGTATTTTGTTCTCTTTTCAGCTATCCAATCCGCTGAAAGTGTTTTCAAATCAATCATTCAAAATGTTTTTAGCGATGTCTGTTTTCTCTTTAAAAAATTCTCGCAATTCAATGTCTTTTCTTCTTCGCTTTGCATAATGAAACAAAGTTGTAAAATCAATTGCATAGCGGTTGTAAGCCGTGTTTACAATATGAGCGAACTCACTGCCCTGAAAAGCGGCAAATAATTTTTTGTGGGAATACAAATCAACAATCAGCTTTTCAAGTGTGGTGGTTGCTACATTGTTGATTTGTTGAACAGGGGATTTTGAAACCAACGGTTGCAGGATAATTGCTTGTTTGCTTTCATAAATGTATCGTTCAATTTCTTTTTCTTCGGGCTGAATAAAAATGTCCCCAAGTTTTTGCTCTTTCAAAAAATCGTAAACAGGTTCTAACGCTTCTTTTTCCGTCTGCAAAATGGTTATCGGCTTAAAAGGAATATGAAGCATAAACTCGCTGACGATTTTTGTTGACCAAATACAAATTTTTAGCGTTGGGAATTGCTTCTCAATTTTTGAATAAATTTTTCTTTCCGTTTCGTCAATGTTGGGCTTAAAAACAGGTTTGTATGAAAGTGTAAAAAAACCTCTTGAAATGGAAGCGATTATCTGTTTGTTCTTTAAGTCGTAAATTCTCCACCTGAAAGTTGCTTCTTTCAGGTCGGGTTCAAACCGCTTGTAAAAGGCGGAAAGTTCCTCTCTGGAAAAGGATTGCCTGTTCCCGAAGTGTTGCCTAAGCTGTTCTGTGATAAGGTCTTTCGCCACTGCTTTATCTTTTACGCATCAAAGATAAGAATAAAATCAAACAAAAGACAGCAAAGTACTAAAAGTGGCAAATGTTTGATATGTGTAGAAACTTAGTGAGTGCAACTTTTAAGTTGGCTTGTAGGGGTTTGTCCCGATAAAAATCGAGATGTGTTTTTTGTGTAATGGCTAATTTATTCCCATAACTTTGAAAATACTTTTCTGAATATAAATGACAAAAAGAATAATAATCGTCTGCAACAAGGAATGGGAGTTCGTAGCATTAACAAATGCTCTGAATTATCGTTTCATCGTATCCCATCGGCCAACCCCGTCAATGCCCGGTGAGGGTGGCTGCCTAATTTTGCCCGCCCGTCTGGTAGGCCGTCG
>JBDHRB010000374.1:0-3160 GCA_039807355.1 Candidatus Competibacteraceae bacterium | reverse complement strand
GGTGGGGAAACTCGTCGTTCATCCTGACGCGCCGCTGCCTTTAGCGTTGGCCCCAGCCGGTGGGCGATCGCGAGGATACCGCGCGGTTTGACGGGGCGACCGACGCCTCAACGTCGACAGAACGATCGGCGACGACCGTAATTTTCAAATTCGCCGGCGCACGGGACGGCGCGTAGGGATGACGGGGATAGGGCTTCCAGCGCGAGTTATCGCGCACAAACCGGGGATTGACCTCAATCCGTAAAATCTGGTCGTTAATGGCCAGCGTCGCCGCATCGCCGGTAATGCCGAGGAATTCCCGACTCAGTTGGGGCGCCGTCACCATATCCTTGGCCAGCAATTCGCGGTACAGCGCCATTCCCTTGAGATCGCGCTCCAGCCGGTTCAGCTGCACCTCGAAACCCCGATTGGCCTGCTGAACGCCGGCCTGCCAGCCCCGCGCCACATAGTCTTCCCACAACGCCACCTCCGCCGCGACCTCACGATCCGGCAACAGGCTTTCATCGGGCGGCTCGGGACGAACCACCGGGAGATAGAGATAGGTTCGCCAGTCGGGAGGGGTCAACGCCCAGCGCGCCGGACTGACCAGCACGTACAGCGCATCGACCAGGCGCAACTGGCGGTGGCCAGGCTCCAGTTTGACGACATCCAAACCGTATTGCACCACCGGCGGTAAGATATTTCCGTGCAGCATCAGGGGCGCGAACAGAAACACCGGATCCAATTGTCGCGCCTTGCGATCCAGCAACTGGTTAATCTCCCGGGTTCGGGTATAGAGGCCGGCGCGCGCGCCATACCGCAAAGCGGTTTCCTTGAGCGCCTCGGCGCGCAGTTCATTGATGACCGGTTGGCCGCCCCGGCGGGAATGGCTACGCCCGCGCTGCAAGTCATCCAATGTCAGCTCGCCCCGATCATCGGTGCGCCACTCGGACCCGGGCGCAACGTCTTGTTCTGCCCTCGGCAGCGTGAGCGGGGCAGGGGGCGCCAGCGCGCCGGTCTGCGCCCCACTACCCACCGGCCACCCGGCTGCCAGCATCGCCAGCCCGTAAAGGAACCTGCTTAATGCGCGTTTTCCCGTCGCCATCGCCTTACCCCTGCCGATCCCGGCGGGTTGTCCGTGACGGTAGCGACCGTCGATAGCGGATTTCCACCAGCTGCTGCTCAGGAATCACGACCACATCACAATACGCGCTGGTTTGATAGCCAATATCCGCCAGAATTTCACCGATGGCGCGGTTCTCGGCAACGAGGGTGACCGGGACCAGGGTCGTCGCTCGCCCGTAGGTTTGCATCTGATAGCCTGCGGTGCGCGCCAGCTGGTCAACCAACGGTTTCAAATCACCCTGATATTCAACATTCACCCGCACACGGAGTTCCAGGGGCAGGATCGCGGGCGTCAACGCCTGGACATGGATCTGACGCGCACGCTGTTCGATGGTCGCCAACTGAGCCAGCGATTCAGCGACACGGGCGGCGGCGGCGGCCAACCGGATTTCCGGTTCACTCAGCGGGGCCACCGGCGGCGGCGCCGTCGCGCAGCCGGTCAGAATGAATACGCTTAACAGTGTTCGGAACCCGCTCTTGTTGAAGCGATGGCTCGCTGCAGATCCGGCGTTCTCGATTCTCATCCGGCCTCCTTCATCTCTTGATTAGGATCGGCTTTTGCTATGGCGCCCGCCAACTCGGCCACAATCTCGTCAATCAGCTGATCACGGTCCCGCGTGGGATGGTCCCGGTGCTCCAGTCGCCGCTCCAGGTCGGATCGGGCGCTCCCCGAGGGATAGCAACGCGCCAAAGCCTGCAAGGCGGCTGAAGCGCCGAAGCGCTGGTAGAGTCGACGGCGAATCACTCGATCCTCCGCCGTCGTCGATAATGCCCACATTTCGATGGGGCCATTGGTCAGATACAGCAGTTGGCACACCAGCCCGCGCTTGGTCTTCATGGCGCAAAGAAACGGCGCGCCGTCCGGCGTCGGACCATGACCATGCACGCGCAGCAGGTCCATCGCCGATGCGGGCAGAGAAAATTTTTCCCGCACGCCCGCCGCTGTCTCGTCGTTTCCATACTCCATGACATAGACCGATGAGGCCAACTCGATCATCTCGTCGCTGAAATCGGTGAGAATCTGGCTGGCCAAGGCTACCTGCACATTGTTTTTGCGCCCCTCGCGCTGGTCGCGCACCAATTGCGCATTGACGGCGGCAATCGGTCCACAGCGATGTTTTTCATCCACGCAAAACTTCTTCGGATACGCCAGATGCTCCTCAAAGCGTCGAGCATGGTAGGCGCGATAACGCAACGGGGCCGCGCGCGCTAAATGGTCATCCAGGAATAAATCCCGGCCCAGAAGATGTCGGGCCAGCAGATAGGCCACGGCCGTCTGCCGTTGGCCGACGGGCGTCATGTCGCCGCACAACGCCGCGACATCCAGGGCGGCCACCCGCGCGTTGCTCAGATCAAACCGGGTGGGATAGGCCAGGATCGGAAACTCGCGGGTCGCCGCCGACACCACGCGGTTAAACAGTTGAATCGGGGATTCCGCGGTATCGACCAGACGCATGGCGCCGCCGTACAGATCTCGAACCTGGGGTTGTTGAGCGATTGCGATCAAATCGCTGAGGACCGGCACGGCGAAGCGCTGCGCCCGGACCGCCCCCTCGCGATCGCCGACATCAAACAAGGCATCCACTACCTCCCACCAGGTGGGTTCGGCTTCCAAGGTGATCGCATATCGGGTCAACGCCCGGTCGATCTCGACATCCTGTTCCGGCCCATAGCGCTTGGGGTTACCCTCATCCGCGAAATGCGCATAGGCCAGATCCAGCACTAACCCGATCAAGTCGGCAATCCCTTCCGCTGGCTCCCGATCGCCGGGTTTGGTGGCCAATACGCTCAGAAACGACACCAGAAACGCCCGCTCCTGCGGCAACGGCTGCCGCCACCCTAACTGGGTGTCGAGCGGGTTGACCGCCCAGCCAGCGTCGTTGACCAGCGCATGAAACTGCGCCTGGTGGCGGCGATGGGCGGGTAATCCTTCACGCAATAAGTCGATCAAGCCTTCGGAGGAAGGGCCGATGTCGATGATGCGGATAAAGGGCAACTGACGGAATCCGGAACTCAACACCAGGCCCAGATTATTGGCGTTCATCGTGGCGGATTT
>JBDHRB010000373.1:0-3167 GCA_039807355.1 Candidatus Competibacteraceae bacterium | reverse complement strand
AGCCATAGCTGGCCGGGAACGGCGGTTTGAAACGCGGCTGGCCTTTCTTGCCTTCCAGCGATTCGAGCAGCGCGGTTTCCTCGCCGCAGATGTAGGCGCCGGCGCCCAAGGTCGGATACAGATCGAAACTGATCGCGCTGCCCTGAATGTTCTTGCCCAGCAAGCCCGCGGCATAGGCCTCCTTGACCGCGTTTTCAAAGCGCTGATACGGCTCATCCATAAATTCGCCGCGCATGTAGTTGTAGCCCACGGTAGAACCCGTGGCGAACCCGGCAATAGCCATGCCCTCGACCAGGGCGTGCGGATTGAAGCGTAAAATATCGCGATCCTTGCAAGTCCCCGGCTCCGACTCGTCGGAATTGCAGACCATGTATTTCTGCGCCGTGGTATTGCGCGGCATGAAAGTCCACTTCAAGCCAGTAGGAAAGCCGGCGCCGCCGCGCCCGCGCAAGCCGGATTTTTTCACCTCGTCGATCACCTGATCGGGCGTCAACTCGCCAGCCAAAATGCGCTTCCAGGCTGCATAGCCGCCGACGCTCATGTAGGTCTCGATCGACCAGGGTCGCTCCAGACCCAGCGTCCGGTAACACACCTCATTGGCCATCGGGATTACTCCAGGCTATCGAGAATCTGATCGACCTTTTCCGGGGTCAGATGCTCGTAATAGACGTGATTGACCTGCATCATCGGCGCGCCGCAACAGGCGGCCAGACATTCTTCTTCCCGCTTCAGATAGAACTTGCCATCTGCGGTGCTTTCCCCCAGCTTGATGCCCAGTTTCTTTTCCAAGTGAGCCAGAATAGTGTCGCCGCCGCGCAACATGCAGGAGATATTGGTACAAACTGCAATGTTGTGCCGACCGACCGGCTGAGTTTCAAACATCGAGTAGAAAGTTGCCACCTCATAGACGGCAATCGGCGGCAGATCGAGATAATCGGCCACCGCATCCATCAATTCGATGGTGAGATAGCCATGATTCTCGTGCTGCGCTTCACGCAGCGCCGCCAATACAGCGGATTGCTTGCGGTCAGCGGGATAACGGGTCAGCCACTGATCAATTTCCGCACGCGCATGGGCGGACAATAGATCGCTTTTACGTGCGCTCATTAACGATCAACCTCTCCGAAAACGATATCCTGGGTGCCGATCACCGCTACCACGTCAGCCAGCATGTGACCGTGCGTCATTTCGTCCATGGCCGAGAGATGTGCAAAGCCAGCCGCCCGCACCTTGACCCGATAGGGTTTGTTGGCTCCATCGGAAATCAGATAGATGCCAAACTCCCCCTTGGGATGTTCGGTAGCGACGTACACTTCGCCCTCAGGGACGCAATATCCTTCGGTGAACAGTTTGAAATGATGAATCAGGGCTTCCATGTCCTCCTTCATCTTAGCCCGGGGCGGGGGGGCAATCTTGTGGTCGTCGATCATCACCGGGCCGGGATTTTCCTTTAACCACTTCACGCACTGGCGAATGATGCGGTTGGACTGGCGCATTTCTTCGACTCGCACCAGATAGCGGTCGTAGCAATCGCCATTGACGCCGACCGGAATGTCGAAATCCAGTTGATCGTAAACTTCATAGGGCTGTTTCTTGCGTAGATCCCAGGCAAAGCCGGAGCCGCGCAACATCGGGCCGGTGAAGCCCAGTTGCAGCGCCCGCTCTGGAGCCACCACGCCGATCCCGACCGTTCGCTGTTTCCAAATGCGGTTATCGGTCAACAGGGTTTCGTACTCGTCAACCCGCTGCGGGAAACGCTCGGTAAAGGCTTCGATGAAATCCAGCAGCGAACCCTGACGCGTCGCGTTTTGCTCGTCAACATCCTTTTTGCTGTGGAAACGCGAAGTTTCATATTCATACTTCGGCATCAGGTGCGGCAGGTCCCGATAGACGCCGCCGGGCCGGAAATAAGCCGCGTGAAACCGGGCGCCGGATACCGCTTCATAACAATCGACCAAATCCTCGCGCTCGCGGAAGGCGTACAGGAAGATGGTCATCGCCCCGATGTCTAAGCCATGTGCGCCGATCCAGAGCAGATGATTGAGAATCCGGGTGATTTCCGCGTACATCACCCGAATGTATTGCGCCCGGATCGGTGCTTCTATCCCCAGCAATTTTTCAATCGCCAGCACATAGGCGTGCTCATTGCACATGGCGGACATGTAGTCGAGCCGGTCCATGTAGCCAATGCTTTGATTAAACGGCTTGCTTTCGGCCAGCTTTTCGGTGGCGCGGTGCAGCAGGCCAATGTGCGGATCGGCACGCTGCACGACCTCGCCATCCATTTCCAGCACCAGACGCAACACGCCGTGGGCCGCCGGATGCTGCGGGCCGAAGTTCAATGTGTAATTACGAATCTCTGGCATCGCCGCTTCCTTCAATCAGGCTGGGACAGATAACGGTTGTCCTTACGAATGACGCGAGGCACCAGGACACGCGGTTCAATGCTGACCGGCTCATACACCACACGCCCCCGCTCCGGGTCATAGCGCATCTCAACATGGCCAATCAGCGGGAAATCCTTGCGGAAGGGATGTCCGATAAAGCCATAATCGGTCAGGATACGCCGTAAATCAGGATGGCCTTCAAATACAATGCCGTACAGATCGAACGCTTCGCGTTCAAACCAGTTAACCCCGGACCACAGCCCCACCACCGACGGCACCACCGGCAACTCATCATGCGGCGCAAACACCCGCACCCGCAGCCGATGATTCAGCGACACCGAGAGCAGTTGATAGACTGCGGCGAAACGGCCCTTGCCGGCGAAGGTTCTCCCTGAAGCTTGCTGAACCGCTGCGGGGCCGCGGCCGGGCGCCCGTTCTACAACGCCGCGACTAAAGCCCTGGTCGGTCGATTCATTAGTCGCCCACTCGACATCGCCATAAGCGGCGTAATCGACGCCGCAAACATCCACTGCCTGTTCAAAGGCGAAATCCGCTTCGTCGCGCAGGGCAGTGAAAATATCCAGCGCCCGCTCCGGCGAAATTTCGATAGTGACTTCGCCGCGATCCAGCTTGCATTCGAGCAGGGCGTCGCCAAACCGCGCCTGCAATTTTTCCACGAGGGTCTGAGGATCAGCCATGAGCAGTCTCTCAACGGGCTATGGTGTTGGTGCGCCGAATTTTATTCTGGAGCTGGAGGATGCCGTAAATCAGCGCTTCCGC
>JBDHRB010000372.1:0-3184 GCA_039807355.1 Candidatus Competibacteraceae bacterium | reverse complement strand
TTTACGACAACCTGCGCAAAGCCTTGCTGTTCATCCTGCCGACCAATGGCGCGCAGGCGCTGGTGATTATCAGCGCGATTCTGCTCGGCATGACCCTGCCGGTGACCCCGGTGCAGATTCTTTGGGTGAATATGGTGACGGCGGTTACCCTGGCGCTGGCCCTGGCGTTTGAACCGACCGAGCCGCAGGTGATGCGTCGTCCGCCCCGCGACCCCGGTGAAGCTTTGCTCAACCGCTTCATGCTCTGGCGGATCGGCTTTGTCTCGGTGTTGCTGGTGATAGCGCCGCTGGGCCTGTTCCTGTGGACCACCGGGCAAGGATATTCCCTGGAAGCGGCGCGTACTATCGCGGTCAACGCCTTGGTGGTCGGGGAAATTTTCTACCTGTTCAACAGCCGTTATCTGCATCAAACCTCGCTGTCGCGGCAGGGTTTGCTCGGCAGCCGCGCCGCGTTGATCACCAGCGCGATTCTGCTGGGGTTGCAACTGGCCTTTACCTACTGGCCGCCGCTGCAACGGCTGATGGGAACGGCGTCGATCAGCCTCGCCTGTTGGGGATGGTTTGCCGCTACCGGCCTCGCGGTGTTCTTGCTGGTGGAGCTGGAGAAGGCGTTTTGGCGTCGCCGTTATCGCTTGAACAATTCTTAGACAGCAGCTTTTTTGCCGAGGCGTTAGGATATTCAATATCCTGCGGGAAAAATGTATCATGACAAAACAGACAAAAAATCGGTTTATTCCCTAACTATGCCGGACCATTCCACTGTTGTTCCCCGACGCCTGGCTATCACCGGCATGAGTTGCGCCGGTTGCGTGGCCGCGGTGGAAACCGCGCTGCGCAGCGTTCCCGGCGTGGCTCAGGCCAGCGTCAATTTCGCCGAACGCACCGCCCAGGTGCGCGGCGATGTCAGCACCGCGACCCTGATTCACGCGGTTCAGCAAGCCGGCTATGACGCCGCTGAACTGCGCGACGCCGCCGCCGAGGCGGAACGCGACGCCGCCGAACAGGCGCGTTATCGACGGCTGGCGCGCAACGCCATGGCCGCCGGGGCGCTGGCCGCGCCGTTGATGATCGCGGAAATGGCCGGCTGGCTGCCGGCGCTGGCCCATCCCGCCGGACAAGGCTTCTGGATCATCGCCGGGTTGTTGACTCTGGCGGTGATGATCTACAGCGGCGGACACTTCTTCAGCGCCGCCTGGCGGCAGTTTCGCCGCCATAACGCCAATATGGACACGCTGATTGCCCTGGGCACCGGCGCTGCCTGGGGTTATTCGATGCTGGTCGCCCTGTTTCCCGCCAGCGTTCCCAGCCTGGCCCAACACGCCTATTTTGAAGCGGCGGTCACCATCATCGCCCTGATTAACCTCGGCGCTGCTCTGGAAAGCCGGGCGCGGGGCAAAGCGTCGGCGGCGATTGCCCGGCTGCTCGGCCTGCGCCCGAAAACCGCCCGCCTCGTCGAGGGCAATCAGGAGCGGGATGTCCCGATTGACGCGCTTCAGGTCGGTATGCAAATTCGGGTGCGGCCCGGCGAGCAAATCCCGGTAGACGGCGAGATCATCAGCGGCCATTCCAGCGTCGATGAATCCATGCTCACCGGCGAACCGCTGCCGGTCGCCAAACAGGTCGGGGATACGGTCACCGGCGGCGCATTGAACAAAACCGGCAGTTTCATCTTCCGCGCCCACCGGGTCGGCGCGGACACGATGCTGGCCCGGATCATCGCCAGCGTGCGTCAGGCGCAGAACAGCAAACCGCCGATTGGCCGGCTGGCCGATCAGGTTGCGGCGGTGTTTGTTCCTTCCGTGCTGATCGTTGCGGTGTTGACCGCGCTGGCCTGGTTCAACTTCGGCCCGGAACCGCGCATCAGCTATATGCTGGTGACGACCCTGACCGTGCTAATCATCGCCTGCCCCTGCGCGTTGGGATTGGCTACGCCGATTTCGATCATGGTCGGGGTGGGCAAGGCCGCCGAATCCGGCATCCTGATCCGCGACGGCGAAGCGTTGCAGCGCGTCGGGCAATTGACCACGCTGGTTCTGGACAAGACCGGCACGGTGACCACCGGTCGCCCGACCGTGACCGGTCTTATCGCTGGCCCCGGCTTCGGCGAGGAGGAGATTTTCTGCCTGGCGGCTGGACTGGAAGCCGGCTCGGAACACCCGCTGGCCCAGGCGATTCTGGACGCGGCGCAGCAACGCCGTCTGGAGATTCCGGCGCTGGAACAGTTCAACGCCATGGCCGGTTACGGCGCGAGCGGTATCGTCGACGGTCGGGCGTTGCTGGTCGGCAATCGCCGGTTGCTGGAAGGGCAGGGCATCGCCGTCGGGCCGCTTCAGGCCGAGGCGGAACGCTTGGCCGCCGCCGGGCAGACCCCGGTATTTGTCGCGGTCAACGGTCAGGCCGCCGGTCTTGTGGCGGTCGCCGACCCGATCAAACCCGACTCAGCCGCCGCGATCCGGCGTTTGCGCGAATCGGGCTTGCAGGTGGTGTTATTAACCGGCGATCACGCCGCGACCGCTCAGGCGATTGCCGCCCAGGCGGGCATTGAGCAAGTCCATGCGGAAGTTTTGCCGACTGACAAGGCGGCGCTGATCGCCCAATTACAGGCGCAAGGCCAGGTCGTGGGCATGGTCGGCGATGGCGTCAACGATGCGCCGGCGCTGGCCCAGGCCGACGTGGGTCTGGCCATGGGCGGCGGCACCGACATCGCCATTGAGAGCGCCGGCATCACCCTGGTGCGTGGTTCCCTGCACGGCGTTGCCGATGCGGTGGCCCTGTCGCGGGCCACCGTAGCCAATATCCGACAAAACCTGTTCGGCGCGTTCATTTACAACACGTTAGGGATTCCGCTGGCGGCGGGGGCGCTGTATCCGCTGACCGGCTTGTTGTTGAACCCGATGCTGGCCGGCGCGGCAATGGCGCTGTCCTCGTTCACCGTAGTCACTAATGCCAACCGGCTGCGGGGATTTCGCCCGGCGCATTTCGGTGCTGCGCCATGACGGCTCTGCTTGTTAATCTCGCCGGATTGGGCCTGATCGGCCTGATCATCTGGTGGTTCTGGATCGCTCGTTCCTCATGATCAAAAAAATACCCTCGCTGCGCAAACCCTCTTGGCTCAACCGGGCGGCGTTGACCGTTGTCTCAGTGCTGGCGGTGACCGCCGGCTTTATCCTCGCCTCGGCGATCT
>JBDHRB010000371.1:0-3184 GCA_039807355.1 Candidatus Competibacteraceae bacterium | reverse complement strand
AAGCGGGCCGCGTGAAGAAGTCGATCATGCGATCAATCGCATCATGAGCAAGGAAATCCGCATTGCCGCTGATGACGCTTTTTTCATTCATCCCGGCGAATTGGCGCTGGCGGTGACCGCAGAAACGATTACTGTGCCGGATAATCTGGTCGGCTGGCTGGATGGGCGCTCCAGTCTGGCCCGGTTGGGACTGATGGTGCATGTCACCGCGCATCGGATTGATCCGGGCTGGAGTGGCGCGGTGGTTTTAGAGTGCTTCAACAGCGGCAAACTGCCCCTGGCGTTGCGCCCCGGCATGGCGATTTGCGCGATCAGTTTTGAAATGCTCAGTGGTCCGGCGCTGCGGCCCTATGGCAAACGGCTGGATGCGAAATATAAACGACAAACCGGCCCGACGCCGAGCCGGATTGGCGATGATGAACCGATTGAAAAAGGCCATTGAACCTGAATCGAGGAAATCCGCATGTCTGCGTCAATTTTGCCAAATCGCTTGAAGCCGAACGCCGCTTTGTCCTATCCGACGCGCTATTGCTGGAGTGTCAAGGAATTTGAACGGATGGGGAAAATCGGTCTGATTAACCCGGAATTACGCCTGGAGTTAATTGAAGGGGATTTATTGGAAATGGCGCCGATTGGTTACTTTCACGCGGGGATTATCCGTATCTTGACGGAGCGGTTGAGATTAACCGTCGGCAATGCAGCCTTGGTGGATTCGCAAAATCCGATCATGTTGGATGATCGCTCTGAACCGCAACCTGATCTTGTCTTGTTGCGTCCCCGCCCGGATTATTATTTGAGCGGACATCCCCGCGCCGAGGATGTCTTGCTGCTGATTGAAGTTTCGGATAGCACCGTGCAATTCGACCGGAAAACCAAGGTTCCGCTGTATGCCCGGCATGGCATTCCTGAAGTGTGGCTGGTGGTGGGTCCGCAGCGCCGCCATATCGAAGTCTACCGTGACTTGCAACCGGAGCAGGGAAATTATCAGACCCGGCTGCAACTGCGTGAAGGCGTGCTGGCCCCGGTGTTGTTGCCGCAGGCGCAAATCCGCTTGAGCGACGTTTTTATTTAATCGGCGAAATCCTCCAGCCGCAACGGTTCTCTGAGCGGCTGCCCGTCAAACCAGACCTGTTCGCCGTGCAGCTTTAAGCGGCCCTCGGCGAACCAGCGAATCGCCTGCGGATACAGGCGGTGTTCCTGGGCCAGTACCCGCGCCGCCAGCACATCGGGATCGTCATCGGCCAACACTGGAACCCGCGCCTGCACGATCAGCGGCCCGCCGTCCAATTCCGCAGTCACGAAATGAATGGTCGCGCCGTGTTCAGTTTCGCCGGCGGCAATCGCCCGTTCGTGGGTGTGCAAACCCCGGAATTTTGGCAGCAGCGAAGGGTGGATATTCAACAGCCGGCCCCGGTAATGTTCGGTGAAACCGGCGGTCAGCACGCGCATGAATCCGGCCAAAATCACCAGATCGGGTTGCTGGCGGTCGATCAGCTCGATCAGCGCCGCCTCGAACGCCGGGCGGTCGGGATAATTTTGATGATCCAGCTCCAGCGCCGGAATGCCAGCCAGTCGCGCCCGCTCCAGACCGTGAACGCCCGGTCGGTTGCTGATGACCGCGGCTATCGTCACCGGCAAATTGCCGCTGGCCGCCTGATCGAGAATCGCCTGTAAATTACTGCCGCGCCCGGAAATCAGCACCACCAGCCGGCAAGGTTGCGCGGCACTCACGCTTGAAACTCCACGAACGGCTCGCCTTGTCCCGCTGCGATTTCCCCGACCCGCCACGCGGTTTCACCGGCTTCCCGCAACAAAGTCAGGGCTTGATCCGCCTGGTCCTCGGCGACGCAGACGATCATGCCGACTCCGCAATTAAAGGTGCGCCACATTTCCGCCTCGATCACGCCGCCTTGTTGTTGCAGCCATTGAAAAACCGCCGGGCGTTGCCAACTTTGCGCGTCAATCACGGCTTTAATGCCGTGCGGTAAAACCCGTGGCAGGTTCTCAGTTAAACCGCCGCCGGTGATATGGGCGATGGCTTTTACTTCAAGCAATTCCAGCAACTTCAGCACCGGCTTGACATAAATTCGCGTCGGAGCCAATAGCGCCTCGCCGAGCGTCAGATCATCCGTCAGCGATTGGTTCAGTTTTGCGCCGCTGACCGCGAGAATTTTACGGATCAATGAATAGCCATTGGAGTGCGGGCCGGAAGACCCCAGCGCCAATAAGGCATCGCCCGGTTGAATGCGCTTGCCGTCAATGATTTTGGCCTTTTCCACCACGCCGACGCAGAAGCCGGCCAGGTCGTAATCGCCGTCCTGATACATTCCCGGCATTTCCGCAGTTTCGCCGCCGACCAGCGCCGCGCCGGCCTGTTCGCAACCATCAGCGATGCCCTTAATCACCTCGGCGGCGACAGCAACATCCAGTTTTCCAGTTGCGTAATAATCGAGAAAGAACAGCGGTTCTGCGCCGACCACCAACACGTCATTGACGCACATCGCTACCAGATCAATGCCGATGGTGTCATGTCGGTTCAATTCCAAAGCCAGTTTCAGCTTGGTGCCGACGCCATCGGTTCCAGACACTAAAATCGGCTGGCGGTAGCGATCCAGCGGCAGTTCAAACAGCGCGCCGAAGCCGCCCAGTCCACTGAGTACGCCGGGCCGCTGGGTGCGCCGAGCGTGGGGTTTGATCCGATCCACCAAGCGGTTTCCGGCGTCGATGTCTACGCCGGCGTCGCGGTAACTGAGCGATGAGGGGGTCTTATTCACAACGGATTGGCCTTCTAGCGGAAAAATGAAATGGAGCGTTCACCGGCGGAAACCAGTGGATCAAATTCGTGATGGTCGCTGGTGAGCAAGGTTCCTTGCAGATGATGCGCCAGCGCCAGGGCAAAGCAATCAGCCAGGGATATTCGTCGCCACTGGGCTTTGTAGTCAGCAGCGCCGGCTAATAAATTAGCATTCATTCTCCAATAGATGTGAATTCCGGCGTTCTGTATGTCAGAGATCATCGACGTGCTGGAGATAGTTGGTCTGCGACGCAGACCGTCGTAAATAACCTCACAAAGATTGATTGCATGGATATAATTTTCCGTATTTTTCGGTTCTTCGAGGATTGTTGTGGAGCTAGGCGAAGCTCATTAGGATTCGTTGCTTAAAGTTGACAAAATTACGGAAAC
>JBDHRB010000370.1:0-3191 GCA_039807355.1 Candidatus Competibacteraceae bacterium | reverse complement strand
TAGCCGCCGGGGTGATAACCACCCGCCGGATGGCCGCCATGTTGCGCCCAGGGCGGCGGGCCGTTGCCCGGCGCGGGCGGATAGCCGTAACCGGCGGCGAACTGATCCTGATAACCCGGCGGCGGCCCATAGCCCGGTGCGCCTTGCTGGGCGGCGGGCGCAGGACCATTCGGCGGCGTTTGCGGATTGTTTTGCGCTTCGTTCATGCAGATTCTCCAGATTTCGACGGATTCAACAGATACATCACCGCTGCGCCGGTAGCGAACATCGCCGCAAAGCGGGTCAGGCCCCGGCGGTGTCCCAGACTTTGCCCGACTAAAGTAGCGGCGGCGCTGGTCAGGCCGGTGACTGCGCCAGCTTGCGCGATTTGATTGAGCGCCAGCGGCCGCTGATCGGAACGTTTCAGTTGCGCGGCAACCGCCGCCGCCGCGCCGACGGTTGCGCCCATCGCCGCGCTTTGCAGCACCGCGACGGTGGCCGGGGAAAACGACTCCGGGCAGCGGTAGGGATAGGGTGAGAGATGATGATAATCACTCACAGGGAGGCTCCTTCAGGGGTGGAAAAAACATAATCGCGGTCAACGTTTAGGCCGATTTCCGCAAGGCGGGCGGGCAACGCTTGATGCGGGCTGCATAACAACTGCTCCCACCAGGCTGGCGGGATGCGTTGAGCGTCATATTCAATCACCAGCGACGCCGCCGCCTTGTTCAAATGCAGCGCGGTAATCCCCGGCCACTGCGCCAGCCAGGTTTCCGGCGCGGCGTTCGGCCACTGCGCCAACCCGCTCAACAATCCAGCCTGCAAGCGCAGGCGCAGCCGTCCGCGAATGTGATGGATCACCCGCAAATGGGGCAGAACAGCGGCCAACCGCGCCCAATCATCCGCGCCCAGGGGATTTTTCAATTCCGCTTTCAACGAAAACCCCGCGCCAAGGCCAATACCGAGGTTTCCACGCTCTTGCGCAGCAGTGCGCCAAACAGGGCGTTGCCGAACAGTGCGCCGACCTGCTTGACCCGTTGGCCGCTGGCGGCGATGGGCGCGGTAGACAGGGCGCTGTCCAGACAGCCGGCCTTGTAGAGATGGTACAAAATGTCATCGGCGCTCAACCGGGCCGGATCGTAATGAATCAGCACGCTGCCAATCCGGCTGTTGTGGACATAATTATCGACGCCGGGCAGCGCCTCCAGGGTTCCGGCCAGCTTGGCCTGACAACCGGCGCAGCGCAGACGCACGGCTTTAATCCGCAGCCGACCCGGTACATGGTGGATGTAGTCGCTCATCGCCAAAACCTCGCAAAGAGAATCGAGTGGAACAGGATTTGGGTCAGCGCTTCAGCGCCGCTTGGAAGAATGCACCTTGATTCGGGCGCTGCCGCAGGACGCCCCCATCGCGCAACCGCTGCAACCGGACGCCGGGTCTTTCTCCGCCGTATCGCACTCCCGGCCAGCGCCGAAGCGCAGTTTTGGCGCGTAAGTCCGCACCAGCATCACGGCGGCAATCAGCACGATCAATAACGCTAATCCGTCCTGCCACATGTCAGCCGCCTCCCAGGGCCAGCGCCAGCCGATAGGTGACGAACGCCGCGACATAGGCCAGCGTCATCAGATAGACGAACATGAAGGCCGGCCAGCGCCAGGAGTTGGTTTCCCGCCGGGCGGCGGCCAAAGTCGCCAGACATTGCGGAGCGAACACATACCAGGCCAGCAAAGCCAGCGCGGTGGCCAGCGTCCAGTCGTGGGCCAGCGTCGCACTCAACGCCTCGCTGACAGCTTGTTCATCACCGCTCAGGGCGTACACCGTGCCGAGCGCCGCCACCGCCACTTCCCGCGCCGCCAATCCCGGCACCAAAGCAATGGCGATCTGCCAGTTGAAACCAATCGGCGCTAACAACGGCTCCAGACTGCGCCCGATCATCCCGGCGAAGCTGTAATAAATCGCCGGTTCGCTCGCGCCGGTCGGCGGCGCAGGAAAGGTCGAGAGAAACCACAGCACCACCAGTACGCTGAGAATCACCGTGCCGATGCGGCGCATGAAGATTTTGGCCCGATCCAGCAGGCCGAGCAGCACGTTCATGGGGTTCGGCCATTTGTAGCTGGGCAGCTCCATCAACAGCGGCTGCCGACCGCCGCGCAGCAAGGTCAGGCGCAACACCCCCGCTGCAAGCAATGCGCCGATGATGCCGACGGCGTACAACCCGAACATGACCAGTCCTTGCAGGCCGATCCCGCCCCACACCGTGGTATTGGGAATAAACGCGGCGATCAGCAGGACATAGACCGGCAGACGCGCTGAACAGGTCATCAGCGGCGCGATCAAGATGGTGGTCAAACGATCCAGCGGATGGGCAATGGCGCGGGTCGCCATGATGCCCGGCACCGCGCAGGCGAAACTGGACAGCAGCGGGATAAAGGCCCGCCCGTTCAGACCGACGCCGCTCATCAGCCGATCCATGAGGAACGCGGCGCGGGTCATGTAGCCGAAATCTTCCAGCAGCAGGATGAACAGAAACAGGATCAGGATTTGCGGCAGGAAAATGATCACTCCGCCAATTCCGGCAACGATCCCATCGACCAGCAGACTCTTGAGCAGACTTTCTTGCAGGTGCGCCGCCAACCACTGTTGTGCGCTGACCATCCCGGCGTCGATCCAGTCCATCGGCGCTTCCGCCCAACTGAACACCGCCTGGAACATCAGAAATAAAATGCCGAGCAGAATCAGCGGTCCGGCCAGCGGATGCAACACCACCCGATCCAGTTGCCGGGTCAACTGCTCCGGGGCGGCTTGCTGAAGGACTGCTTCCCGCAACAGGCGCTCGACTTCCTGATGATAGGCGCGAATCGCCTCCGGCGAAGGCTCCTGCCAATCGGCGATGGCGGTTTGCCCGGTCTGCACCGTTTGCTTGAGCAAGGCGTCGATTTCGTTGAGCAAATCCTGCACGCCGTTCTTGCGCATCGCCACTGCGGTCACGACCGGAATGCCCAACTGTCGGGACAAGGCGGCAATGCTGATCTGGCAACCGCGCTTTTCAGCGAGGTCCATCATATTCAGCACCAGAATCAGCGGGCGGTCTAACTGGCGCAACTCCAGCAACAGGCGCAGATGCTGGCCGAGATTGGTGGCGTCGGTGACGCAGACCAGCGCATCCGGCAATACTTCCTGGGCTTGTCGGCCCAGCACCACATCGCGGGTAA